>DAOUSQ010000051.1 GCA_030627145.1 Syntrophomonadaceae bacterium
ACTGATAGTCTTAATATTACCTGTTGCCAGTAACCTGAGTAAAGCCAGGCTCTCACCGGATAGCAAAAACTTTTTATCTAACTGCCCGGCACAATCATTACATACCACTCCACCTTCAGCCAGACTAAAAATCTGCAACGAACCATGTTTTTTATTACACAGTACACATTTATTTAGAACCGGACTGTAACCCAGGTTTATCAAAAGATTCATTTCAAAAAACCTTATTATTAATAGGTTAAGACTGATTTCATTCAAATACCGCAAAACAGATAAAGTTGTAACATAAAGTCCCGGTAAAGCTACCCGGTCCATTAAAGTTTTATCTAATAGTTCCATCATATAAACCGCATATAAAGTCCTGCTCATATCTTCACGAACGTCGCCGTAAAAATCCAGCAGTTTACCCTGAGTAATTAAATCAAGCCCTCTTCCAGCACTGAAAAACAAAGAAGAATGACAAAAAGGCTGCACACATGCACGCAGGCTGCTCTTAGGTTTTTTTATTCCTTTAGCAACAGCTTTCAGCTTCCCTTCTTTTTCTGAAAACATAGTTACTAATTTATCCGTTTCCCTGAAATCCATAGTTTTAATAATTATAGCCCGGCTGCTATAATACATTATCTCTCACCCCAAAAAACGCCGGTGACTTTAACCGGTTCATTTACTCTTTCTACAGGAATTTTTGTATTTTCATGGATTATTGTTAAGAAAGCCTCAGCTTCTTCCTTACTTATATAATTGTAATCAAAAGCCAGACAGATTTTATTAATGTTATTTATTCCCAGGGAATTAAGCCTCTTTAAAAATAAATGAATATCATTGGAATAATCTTTATTAATATAAGCAAATATAACACCACCATATTTACTTATTCTTCTTTCTGCCAGGGGCTCAGATGGTTCCCGGGAAATATCAGTATAATTAGAAGATAGCAAAATCTTTTGAGTAATATCAATCAATGATTTTTCATTCTTAACCAGAGCCCAGCGAGGTACAGTCACAATTACTGAAGGAGAACAGACTTCACGTGCCAGTGAAAGTACTTTACTGACCTTCATTCCGTCGAGCATATAACTGTGAACTGCATAGCCGGCTATTTGTGGGATAATAATAATGTCAGGTTCCAGACCAATAGTAGGCAGGTGATGCCCTCCATCAAATATCACTACCCGGTAGGCACTTTCTCTAATTTTTTGCAAATATTTAAGCCCATTACCACTGCTGTGCCAGGAATCCAGGGCAGAACACTCTACTATTGCACCGCACTTATCAGCCAGCATCTGGTCGATGATATTACTATAATTTTTGCTCCTACCCGGTATTATTGCCTGAACAATAACTTTATCAAGTGGAAAATCCAGTTTCCTGAGACCCGGGTTGTATATTATTTTACAGTCTGCCCTGGTAGAAACCTTCTCAGCATAAAATTCGAGCAGATTATTATAACCCAGCGACTTTAATGTTTCAGATGGGTAATTAACCATAATGCAAATATAAAAACTAACGAGAATAATAAGAAGATATAATTTTTTTCTCCACATAAGAAGGCTATCTCCTTTATAGCCCTCCCTTTTTCATAAACTCCTCTACAAGACAACCTGCACTACTGCTGCCGATCCGGTCGACTCCAGCTTTTATAAGCTGCAGGGCAAAATCAAGATTTTTTATTCCACCACTGGCTTTTATCTTTAATTTATCGCTCTTATGAGCTTTTATTATCTCTATGTCTTCCATATTTACACCCCTGCTAGAAAAACCAGTAGATGTCTTAATAAAATCAGCCCCCGTGGTGCTTATTATTTCAGTAAGGTAAACCAATTCAAACTTATCCAGCAGAGCTGTTTCAACAATCACTTTTAATGTAAATTGATAATCATCCTTGAGCAGCAAAATATTTTTAATCTCCTCCTCTATTTTCCGGAAAGCTTTATCTTTTACCGCTCCAATATTTATTACCATGTCAAGTTCAACAGCACCGTTATAAAGAGCTTCCCTGGCAGAATATATCTTGGTTGATAAAAGCTCTGCACCCAAGGGAAAGCCAATAACTGTACAGAGATTCACCCTGCTGTCAGCCAGTAAATCTTTTGCAAAAGCCAGACGACAGGGATGAATACAAACAGCAGCCATTTCGTAATCGACTGCCTCTTCACATAATATCTTTATATCAGTTTCAGTAGCTTCGGGTTTGAGGTTGGTACTATCCAGATAAGAAGCAAACATATTTTTCCACCTATCTTTTCATCATAAAAAGCTTATTTACTCAGCTTTTGCAGTTAACAACACCTTACTCCTAACTCTTTACCTATTACTCAAACAATACTTTTTATGGAACAGTAAACAATATTATTCTATAAGTGCTAAAATTGTATTAGTTATTTATGACTAAAAGCCAAGCTGATTAAGGTTACCCTCGTTATCCCGCCAGTTTTTCTTAACCTTAACCCACAGGTCAAGATAAACCGAAGAATTCAATGTTTTTTCTATATCTTTTCGTGCTTGTTTCCCAATAGCCTTCAGCATCTGGCCATTCTTGCCAATAACAATTCCTTTTTGAGAATCTCTTTCTGTATATATAACTGCTCTAAGGTATATTTTCCCATGTGACTGGTTCTTAAATTCTTCGATCTCAACGGCCAGTGAATGAGGTACCTCATCCCGGGTCAATATTAGAGCCTTTTCTCTGATTAATTCTGCAACTATGAAGGATATGGGTTGATCAGTCATATCTTCCTCCGGGTAATAAAGGGGCCCTTCAGGCAGGTTTTGGAAGGTTTTCTCAAGTAATAACGAAATATTTGTCCCCAGGGTAGCAGAAAGAGGAATTACCTCAGCAAAACACATGTGGTTATTAAAAGTTTGAATAAATTCTTTGACCTGATTTTCTTTAACCAGATCTATTTTATTAACAAGTAAAAAAACAGGTACAACTGCATCTTTTAACTGTTCCATAATAAAGCGTTCCCCTCCACCAAAAGGCCGGGTAACATCAGTCATATAAAATATAATATCTACCTCTTCCATCGTACGGGTTGAGATTTTTACCATATACTCGCCCAGGAGATGTTTTGGTTTATGAATACCGGGAGTATCAATAAATATGGCCTGTCCTTTATCACATGTATATATTCCTTGAATACGTGTCCTCGTAGTCTGAGGTTTTTCTGTTACAATAGCTATTTTTTCTCCTATTATCGTATTCATTAAAGTCGATTTTCCCACATTGGGTCTACCCACTATACTTACAAATCCTGACTTCACATTTATTCCTCCATCATAATTAAGGTTAGGCGTAAGACGTTAGTTTTCTATTCTAATCTAACTCTACCTGTTACTTCCCAAGGTTTATGTTCTCATTTTAAACGCCTGAGGTAGCATATCATTCAAATTATACTCTTTATAATTGTTCTTTTCATCAGAAATTATTACTTTTAAGTCCCTAGAAAACTCAGTAAGTACCTGTAAACATGCTCCACATGGATAAATAAATCCTCCACCACTGCTTGTAATAGCTATGGACTTAAATTCATTTTCTCCTTCGGTTATTGCTTTAAATACCGCAATGCGCTCAGCACAAACAGTTAATCCATAAGAAGCATTTTCTACATTAGCCCCTGTATATACTTTTCCGCCTTTGCTTAACAGAGCTGCTCCTACTTTAAGCCCTGAATAAGGACAATAAGCATTTTCCTGTGCCTTACGGGCCATTTCTATCAGCTCATTAGAAAGCATTTAAATCATCCCTCCACGTAATAATTCTGCCTTTATCCCCCTCCATCCACAGGAACAAATGCTTTTGATACTTTTTCACAGGGCTTCTAAAATTAGAATAAATAAGGCCCAAAGATTATAAAAGCCATAATAACAGCATTTATTGCACTTAATAAAACCGCACCTGCCGCCAGGTTTTTGGCAATTTTAGCCAGAGGGTGGTAATCCGCCGTAACAAGATCTACTATTTTCTCAACCGCCGTATTAATAGTTTCAGCAACCAGGACGAAAAATATAGTAATAAATAATAATCCCCATTCAAGCCTCTTAATACCTAAAACATAACCTGACATCACAGCTAATATAGCAGCTATGGCGTGTAGCTTCATGTTCCTCTCGCTAATAAAAGCATAAATAACACCTGCAGTAGCAGCAGAAAAACTTTGATTCAACTTTCGCCTGCCCATATATTACTACCTCACTAATCCAACATCTCTCATTATTCTTTCTTCAAGATTACGCATTATTCTTTTTTCGTCCTCAGTTTCATGATCATACCCGAGTAGATGTAATATTCCATGAGCTACAAGGTAACCCAGTTCTCTTGCAATGCTGTGTCCATATTCCTCACTTTGTTCTTTTGCCTGTTCAAGGGAAATAACAATATCCCCTAAAACATTAACATCCCCGGGAAAAGTAAAATCAGGTTCTTCCTCCGTTAACTCGTTCATAGAAAAAGAAAGAACATCAGTAGGTTTGTTCTCGTTGCGATATATTAGATTAAGTTCTCTAATATAGTTGTTATCAACTATTAGTATACTTAACTCTGTTGCTTCAGGCAGGTTTCCTACCCTCGCACCAACATTGGCAACATTCATGATGACCTGTTGTAGGTCCCTGGTATAACTAACTTTATTCTGCTGGTTTATTATCATGGTATTCATGAACGTCTCTCCTTTTTTCGAACTCTCTCACTATTGTTTCAGGATACTCTATTCTTTTATGATAGATTCCCTCCAATACCTTGCAAAAAGAATTGGCAATTATATCGAGATCTTTAAAAGTTAAATCACATAATTCCAGCTGTCCATCATTTAATTTGTCCTTTATTATTAATCGCACCATATTCCTTATTTTTTCCGGGGTAGGATCCTGTAAAGACCTCACTGCAGCTTCAACAGAATCTGCCAGCATAACCAGGGCAACTTCCTTACTTTTAGGCCTGGGCCCTTCATAGCGAAAACTATCTTCGCTAATATTACCCTCCCGGTCTTCCTCCAAAGCCTGGTTGTAAAAATATTTTGCCAGACTCGTACCATGGTGCTGCTCAATAAAATCTATTATTGCCTGGGGTAAACGGGCTTCCCTGGCAAGTTCTATCCCTTCTTTTACATGTGAGATAATAATTAAGGCACTTAAGGCCGGGGCTATTTTCTCGTGTGGGTTATCGAATCCCCTCTGGTTTTCTACAAAGTAATCCGGTCTTTTAATCTTACCAATATCATGATAATAAGCCCCAACCCTCACCAGCAAAGGATTGGCATCAATTGATTCAGCAGACGCTTCGGCCAGGTTACCCACCATCAAGCTATGGTGGTAGGTGCCTGGTGCTTCAAGTAGTAACCGCTTCAAGAGATAATGGTTTGGGTTTGATAGTTCCAATAACTTTATCATACTTGTTATGGAAAATGCAGTCTCCAGATATGGTAAGACTCCAATCATTAAGACCGCCGAAAGGATACCGTTGACTGCTCCTATAAGTATTCCTACCGCAACCATGGTTGGGGTCAGGTTTTCCCCTATAAGTGAAAGGGTAATTATTGTAATAATATTGGCCAGGCCAATATATAAACCCGACCTGGCCAGATCCGAGGTCTGGCTGAGCTTATAAACACGAAATACCCCTACTGTTCCCCCAACAAATGCAGTAATAACATAAAATAACTGGTTACCTTCAGTAAGTAGTCCCACATATAAAGCCATAATCATAGTTAAAAAACAGGCCAACCTATTATCAAGCAGAATAGCAATCAGCATGGAACCTGCTCCTACAGGCGCAAGATAACCTATTAATGCATTAATCTCTGGCTGGTCGCTTATTTTGATTATGGTTAGAAAACGGGTAATTAATAATATTATTAAGAATATCAGGCCTATCAGCAGTTTTAACATGTCATTTTTATAAATTTCTTTATAATATCGACGCAGAAATTCTATTGTAAGCCAGAAGGTAAAAAGTACGAAAAGACCTGTACCTGCCAGTGTAAGGGGATAATTTTTAGTCCTCTGGATACCAAGCTGTTCGAGGATCGATATCTGTTCTTCGGTGACTCTATCACCTTCGCGGACAATTATTTCGCCTGCTTTAATCGTCTTTTGTACAGGTTGAACTGCATCTATAGCCTCTTTAATAGCTTTTTCAGTGGCTTCTTTATTAAATATCAAATTGGGCTTAAGAGCATCAACACTTATTATCTTCATTATTTCTCTGGCCTGCGGGGAATACGCTAAGGCATCTATCTGTTTATCAGCCTGATTATATGCTCCCTTTAAAGCTTCTTCTGTTATGGGGTTATCCATTAACCCCTGGATGATATTCAAAGAAGCCTTCCTCATTTGTTCAAGGTCTTCAGGTGTAGCAGTTACCAGATAATCTGCCAGTTGAGCCGTACTATTTTGTAGTTGGATAATATCTTCCCCGGTGTTCATGCTATCAAGCAGTGTCATAAATCTCTCTTTTTGCTCTTCACCTGATTCTTTGATATCATTCACTGCTGAAAAAAAATTATTAATTTCATTCTTTGTGTTAGAAAGAGCATATTTATCTTCCTGGTAAACTTTCTGAATTTTATCCGCAGCCTGTTTTTTAAGTTCATGCGTTTGTTCTTCATCAATAATAACTGCAGTAATGTTGGATTGGATATTTCGCTTGGCAACTTCATCAGGTTTGAGCATTACCTGTTTGGGAACAAAATTACTGAAAAGAATAAGAATTGTTATAGAAAAAAATAGTAAAACACCCAGAACTTTTCGGGTATTTGAACTACTAAAAAAAACAGTAGTTCTATCCCAAAAAAATCTAAGGATATTAGAAATCCTCATGAAAACGCTCCTTAATATTGTTTACGCATAAAGGGTTTGTCCTTGACGCATTTAGTCAAAAAATATATTCTAAAAGTCATGTGGATAAGAATCGAACTTTTAAATTAGCCTTTGTTCTTCACTTGTATTTGTCGACTCGTATGATTCATAAGCATCAATTATTTTTTGTACCAGCGGATGCCTTATTATATCTTCCTTACGAAGGTATTCAAACGATACGCCCCTAACTTTTCCCAGTATCTTTTGTATCTCAATTAATCCCGAGTATTCTTCTTTTGGTAAATCTACTTGAGTAATATCACCTGTAATAACTGCTTTTGAACCAAATCCCAATCTTGTTAAAAACATCTTCATCTGTTGAGG
>DAOUSQ010000081.1 GCA_030627145.1 Syntrophomonadaceae bacterium
CTAAAAATGTCCTTTTTTCGTTTTGCATGAAGTGAATGATTTCTCAAATGGACTTTTCGCAATGGAATCACGGCTTTATTTCAGTTTTTTTATTTTTATATGTTTTATAAACGAACTATTGCGAATCCACTGCATTATTTTGGATATTATCTTTGCAGCAATAAAAACTTTTATTAAGTAAATAGCAATAATAATTATCCAGTGATAAATAGTAATATCATAATTAATAAGTTGATAAATAATACTGTTGGTGTACTCTAATAAAGCGTCCAAAATTAACATACCTTCTTATCTCATACAAATAATCATTTCCTATAATGTATTATAACCTATTTTAAATTACTGTTGGTCATTTCTATTTTTTAATCTTTTCTCCAAAACCATTGTAAATTCCGAAAAATCTCCTTGCCTGGTTACTACTTCTATAAATTCTTTTTCTATATTTTTTAACTCCTCCACTGCAATTTGGTATACTATATCTAACATAGGGATTCGCCTCCTTGATTTTTGTATTTTTTTTAAATCTATTTTATCAGAGGCGCAATCCCTTTTCTTTTTCCCCTTTAATTTTTCCTACAATAACTTTACACTATGTTTTTTATATTTTTTAACAGTCCTATGATAAAGTATCAAAAGCATTTGTTCCTGTGGATGAAGGGGGATAAAGGCGAGCGATCTTACGACATATGGTATCACCATTAGAGAATAAAAATTGAAGTCAATCAGTTGTTACTAAAGCAGGGGGGAGTATTCAGTTTGTTTTATTGAAGGATTGACTATCTGCCAGTAGCATTGGCCAAGCTTTTTTATGCCCTTTTCAATATCTTCAGGATAAACGGCTGCAAAACTTAACCTGAACTTATTTATATCTCGATTATCGGGATAAAACAGGTTGCCTGGAGTGATAACCACCTGTTCTTTAAGGCACTGCTGGGAGAACAAATTGGGTGAACAGTTATCTGGCAAAGTAATCCAAAAAGTCAATCCACCGCCAGGTTGATAATAAGTAATATCCTCTGGTAAATGAATATTCATAGAGTCAAGCATTAAATTATATCTCTGCTGGTAAATATCTTTCATAAACTGAATGTGTTTTTTCCACATATTATTTCTTAAATAAAGGTCAAAAGCTCTCTGCATTAAACCTGAGGTGGATATATCTGACGTGTGTTTTGCTGCAATAAGACCGGATATCACGCTTTGTGGTGACAATAAAAAGGCAACTCTTAATCCCGGCATAAAAATCTTTGAAAAACTCTTGATATAAATTACATTATCTTTATCATCCAGCGCTTTTAAAGGATACCTTATTATTCCATCATAATAAAGATCAGTGAAAGAATCATCTTCGACTATACAAATATTTTTCCTGCTGCATAACTCCAAAAGAGCCTTTTTTTTCTTTTCACTGTAACAGTATCCAGTAGGATTTTGAAAATTAGGCATAACATAAATTAATTTTGGATAGTAGAGTTTTACTGCTTCTTCTAATCCCTCAATAGATATCCCATCCGGTTCGATATCTACCGGAATAATATTTACTCCCCTTGATTTAAGTGCGGCGATTGCACCGGTGTAAGTTGGATTTTCTGTTATAACATAATCTCCAAAATTAAGCAGGGATTTTGCAACAATATCAATACCCTGCTGGGCACCTGAGATAATCTGGATATTGTTTATACCTGCTTTAATTTTATTTTTCTTCAAATAGATAGAAATACTTTCCCTTAATGGAAAAAACCCCTGACTTTCCTGATAACCAAAAGCATTACCTCTATCACGGTCAAGTACCTCATTTAATATATTCTTAAAATCTTCAACAGGAAAAAGTTCTGGAGTGGGAATGGCACTGGCAAAATTAATGGTATCTGCAGTGATTTTCACCTGTCCCCAGTCCATTATTTCTAACTCGGGAACCCCGGGTATCTGCGATACGTTTTTGGGGGTAGAATTTTTATTGCTTGTTTTTCCCAGGTGGGGCAGTACATAAGTACCGCTGCCTACCTTTGAATGAACCAGGTGTTCTTGTTCCAGCATTCTGTAGGCATTTACAACAGTGCTATTATTGATTCCCAGTTCCCGGGCAAGTTTTCTAACAGGAGGTAACTTTTCATTTTCTTTAAAGGTTTTATTAATAATAAGGGCTTTTAGCTGTTGATACAGCTGATGATATAACGTTAATGAACTATTTCTATCTAATTGTAACGATACAAAACTATTCATTATTCCCTCCGCTTTTTATTGACATTATTAAAGACAATATGTAATAATTCATATCAATATCCAAACAATTTAACAATTGTTACGATACAATTTATTATACCACTTAATAAAGAGATTACAAAGGAGGATTTATAATGGAACGTTACACCCTGAATAAAAATTTGGCTAAAATGCTTAAAGGCGGAGTAATTATGGATGTGGTAAATGTTGAACAGGCGGTTATTGCGGAGAATGCGGGAGCAGTAGCTGTTATGGCTTTAGAGAGAGTTCCTGCTGATATTAGAAAAAATGGCGGAGTTGCCCGTATGTCAGACCCCAAAATGATTAAAGAAATAAAGAGCGCGGTAAGCATACCGGTTATGGCCAAGGTGAGAATAGGGCATTTTGTGGAGGCGCAGATATTAGAGGCAATAGGGATCGACTTTATTGATGAAAGTGAAGTGCTGACCCCGGCTGATGAAATATATCATATTGATAAGAAAAGTTTTGCTATTCCATTTGTCTGTGGGGCCAGGGACCTGGGTGAAGCTCTACGAAGAATTGGTGAAGGTGCAGCAATGATACGTACCAAGGGAGAAGCAGGTACAGGAAACGTGGTAGAAGCAGTCAGACATATGCGCTGTATAATGTCAGATATGAGAAAAGTACAGCTTATGCCGGCAGAAGAGAGGATGGCATTTGCGAAAGAAATTGGAGCACCGGTACACCTGGTTGACTATGTAGCCGAAAATAAAAAGTTACCCGTTGTTAATTTTGCAGCAGGTGGAATAGCGACCCCGGCAGATGCAGCTTTGATGATGCAGTTAGGCTGTGATGGGATTTTTGTTGGTTCAGGGATATTCAAATCTGAAAACCCGGAGAAAAGAGCTGCCGCTATAGTAAAGGCAACTACCCATTACAATGAACCGGAAATTATTGTGCAGGTATCAGAAGGTCTGGGAGAGGCTATGTATGGACTTGAGATTGATAAATTAGAAGATCAATATGCCAAACGGGGATGGTAATAATGATAAGAATTGGTGTTCTTGCTTTGCAGGGGGCAGTATCTGAGCATATAGACTGCCTGAAACGCATTGAAAATGTAGAATCAGTAGAAGTAAAAAAAACTAGTGATCTGCAGAATATCGATGGTCTTATTCTACCTGGCGGTGAAAGTACAACCATGGGAAAACTGCTGGTAGAATACAACATGGTTGAACCAATCCATGCTAATATTCTAAAAGGGATGCCGGTCTGGGGGACCTGTGCAGGGATGATTTTGCTGGCAGAAAATATTGTAAGTGAGCCTGAGCGTTACCTGCAGGTCCTAGATGTATCTGTTCGTCGCAATGGTTATGGAGGGCAATTAGATAGTTTCCAAACCAGTGCTATTATTCCCAAAATTGCTTCACATCCATTGCCCTTAATCTTCATACGTGCTCCTTATATAGAGCAGGTTGGGAACAAGGTGGAAATACTTTTGACATTGGAAAACAAAGTGGTAGCTGTGGAACAGGATAATATCCTGGCAACATCCTTTCATCCCGAGTTGACGAGGGATTTGAGTTTCCATAAATATTTTGTTAGTAAAACTCGGCTCGCAACGGCATGAAAGACAATAGACATATAGCCATTTTTCAATAACCACTTTTGGAGTGATTAATGAACAAGAAATAATAATGAGGGGATAGACGATTATCCCCTCATTATTATACAAACAATTTACTGGTGGAGACGATGGGATTCGAACCCACGACCCCCTCGTTGCGAACGAGGTGCTCTCCCAGCTGAGCCACGCCCCCACACCACTACAATTATAGCATATTTCCTCCTGATATATGCTATAATTACAAATAATACAATTGGTAGCTATTTGAAGGGCAATGAAGATTCCTGAGGTTATGACATGAAAGAAAGTTATTGTTTATCTTGGACATTTTTGGGAATGCAAGGCTCTTCATAGACATTGATTTTTCTTATACTCATTATATTAAGGAGGGGAATATGTTGAATTATCAGGAATTGTCTGAAGAATTAACCCGTATTTTAAAATTGGATTTATCTCCTATTGGAGTAAAGTTTCTAAAAGAAGGGGAAGTAAAGGCATTTCAAAATTATAATTCTGATGTGAAATACACTTTTTGTCAATTTCTTATGAAAGCTCAGGAGGGAGAAAAACTCCTGGCTAACGCAGATAATATATCATGTGCAAATGGTGCTTCCGCGTTAGGATTTAGGCCGGTTCCAGATAAGCTTAAGACAGGAGAGTTTTTAGAGAAATTAGGGAGTTTTGAAAAAGAAGCAGGTAGAACGACAATGGAGGATTTGCCTCGATTTGAACTTAACAGGTATGCAGCTATTGCTGTATCTTTGTTGGCAAATGCTGACTTTGAGCCTGATGTAATCTCGGTACAGAGCAAACCAGAACATCTCATGTGGTTAACTTTAGGAGTTCTTCATCATGAAGGGGGACGATTAAATTTTAGTACTGCTATTTCCAATGGAACCTGTGTTGATATAACGGTTGTTCCTCATCTTACTCAAAAAATTAATGTTACTTTGGGTTGTTATGGTTGCCGGAATGCTACCAGTATACCCGATGACCATTTATTGGCAGGATTCCCGGGAAATCAATTGGAATTTATTGTGCGTTCACTACGCATGCTTGAAGAAAAATCCATGCCGAGGGCCAGAGAGAAAAAAGCGTATAACCGATTGATAAATTCCAAATAGAGCCAACAAAAATACGTGGCTTTTTTGTTGGCCTAACACTATCAATTCCTATAGTAATGATTAAGCAAGAGGCTCAGTATTTTTTAATTCATATTCCAGTATACCAAAAACCATATAATAGTGTATTTTTGTATCATGTAAAGCCATTTGAACACTCTCGTAGGCATATTTATTATGCAGGTAATGTATAATATTCATAGTGTTGACCTAGAGTCTGGACAGCCATTCCATTTGCATTTTGAATTTTCTTAAGACCTCATCAAATTCCAGGTATTCTTTTTCATAAGACGGTATTTCCAGTCTCATAGTTGTTCTCTTTTTTTTATGGTATGCAGTTTCTATCTGGTTATAGAGTTCTTTCCCACAGTCGAATAGACTCATCAGTCATATCCATGCTTCCAACCTTACCCCACCTTCGTTTTATTCTACATATAACTTATTATTTGATAACCGGTTGGATTTAATGAGTAGATAATTATTTTTTACCAGGAATATATAATGATGACCTTGAGGATTTAAAATGTTATATTTTTTA
>DAOUSQ010000080.1 GCA_030627145.1 Syntrophomonadaceae bacterium
CCGCTGGTTAGGTGATAGGGTTTCTTTCAACCCATCGGCTCAGCAAACATGCTGGTCAAACCAAAAAAAATAAGCCCTTATAATTCAGGGCTTATTGGCAATAATTTATTGTAATATTATATTTCTTCATTCTCTACAAGCTCGCGCCACGCATCAGCAACTTTTTCCCATTCTTCGTCATCTTCAATATCACTTAATAGTTCATTGCCTTCTTCATCGTATACAAGTTTAAGTATTATTACTTCAACTTCGCCTTCATCTAAATCTTCATCTAGTTCATTTAATGGTACAAGAACCTGGTACTTATCATCCTCAATATCTAATTCTGCCAGTAATTCGAATTGATGTTCCAACCCTTCCTCATCAACCAGGACCAGTAAAGGGAACTCTTCATCAAATAATTCTTCTTTATTCATAAATTTCACCTCTTTCTCCAAGTTAAACCATTCTAATATTTTCTTCTTGCCCTGTCAAATTTCACTGACTGGACCTGCAGTCAAGATAAGCCTGGAGAATATTAACTGCAGCCAGTTTATCAATTACTTTTTTCCTTTTCTTACGGGAGACATCAGCTTCAATTAACAATCTTTCTGCACTCTTTGTAGTCAGTCGCTCATCCCAAAAATCCATCGGCAATCCTGTGAACTCTGCCAGATCCCGGGCAAATTCCTCTACTTCCCTGGCTTTAGGCCCAATACTTCCATTCATATTAAGAGGAAACCCTATTATTATCTTCTTCACCTCATATTCTCTACATATTCGTAAAAGACATTCAAAATCATCTTTAGGTTTTCTTCTGTTAAGCACTGAATGACCCTGTGCTGTCCAACCCATAGGATCACTTATAGCTATTCCTATTCTTTTTTCACCAACGTCTAAACCCATTATTCTCATTCAGACTTCTCCTTATACTAATTCAAGCACAAGTCTATTAACCACTTACCAGGAAAAAAGATCATAAAAAGCCCCACGTATTCACATGGGGACAAATCATAACTTTACTGGCTGTTAAGGTAATTATTTAATAAAACTTCCAGTATTTCATACCTGTCAACTTTACAAATAAGGTTTCGCGCATCATTATGACTGGTTAAGTAAGCAGGATCTCCCGAAATCATATATCCTATCATCTGATTTATTGGATTATATCCTTTTTCTTCCAGTGCTTCAAAAACAACCCGTAAAGTAGTACACACCTTGTCTTTATTATCTCTTTCTAGCTTAAAATTAACAGTTTCTCCTTTGGTTTGAGGCATAGCCAACACCCCCTCTTAAAGCAAGTTTTCTATATCTATAATAAAAATTCCTGCGTTTATGAGAAGGTTTTTTTAACCATTTCTCTGGCTGTCTGTAAAGCCTCATCTAGTTTACTGGCATCTTTGCCTCCCGCCTGCGCCATATCAGGACGTCCACCACCGCCTCCTCCTGCAACTCTGGCAGCAGCACTAATAATTTTCCCGGCATGTAAACCTTTTTCAACCAACTCCTTACTTACAAAACAGACTAAAAGGACTTTATCGTTAACCACTGACCCCAACATAACAACACCACTACCCAGTTTATCTTTGAGCATCTCGGCATTTTGCCGCAACGAATTAGCATCCTGGCCTGATACTGCTTCGATTAAAATTCGAGCATCATTTATACTATAAGCCTTATTTATCAGGTCCTCACCTGAGACCCTGGAAAGCTTAATTTTTAAACTTTCTATCTCTTTTTCTCTTTCTTTCAAGGTTTTAGTCAATGCATCTACACGTATAGAGACCTCAGAAGGTATCGTACGTAAAGAGGAAGCAGCAAATTTAAGTTGCTCTTCAGCTTGTTTGTAATGGTTAACAGCATGTCTACCGGTAACAGCTTCTATTCGTCTTAATCCTGAACCAACACTACCTTCGCTTAATATCTTAAACAACCCTATCTGCCCAGTATTACCAACATGAGTACCACCACAGAGTTCCATGCTAAAGTCATCTATTTGAACTATGCGAACTTCTTCGTCATACTTCTCCCCAAACAGGGCTATTGCTCCTAATTCCTTTGCCGCATCTATATTAGTAACCGTGGTTGTTACTTCATACATTTGCCATACAGCATCATTTACTATCTGTTCAATTTTATCTAGTTCACCGTCACTGAGAGCAGCCAGGTGAGAAAAGTCAAAACGCATACGGTTTGGCTCAACAAGCGAACCTTTTTGCTGGGCATGATCACCCAGCGTTAATCTTAAAGCTTTATGTAGTAAATGAGTAGCAGTATGATTCCTGGCTGTATCCAACCTCTTTTGTAAATCAATTTCCAGTTTGACCTTTTCTCCTTTAGTCAGTGAACCCTTAAGACTACCGAAATGTATTGTCCAGCCGGATACCTTCTGTACATCTTTTACTTCAAAGGTTCCCTTAGCACCCATAATAATACCTGAATCAGCAATCTGGCCACCGCTCTCAGCATAGAAAGGAGTACTGGCTGTAACCAACATAACTTCCTCTTCATATGCACTGGTTGCCAGGTTTCCGTCTTTAATTATAGCTAAAATAGAAGAATCCCCAGTAACTTTATCATACCCCGTAAAAGTAGTGGGACTTATCCCAGATAACAACTCGGATATGAGTCTGTCCTGCGCAAAAGCATTTTTACCCCTGTTAGCTTCACGAGCCCGGTTTCGTTGTTCTTCCATCATCCGGTTGAAGCCATCCTTGTCAACAATAAACCTGTTTTCTTCTGCCATATCTTCCGTTAGGTCAAGAGGAAAGCCAAAGGTATCATAAAGCATAAAAGCTTCTTCACCAGGAATAACATTTTCCCCCTGCTCTCCAATCTCTTTAATTATTTCTTCTACCTTCTTAATACCCTCATTCAAGGTAACCCGGAAACGTTCTTCTTCAAGTTTAATAACCTCTTTAACAAAATCACGTTTTTCTTCCAGTTCCGGGTAGGCCTCTTTCATTAAATCAGTGACAACATCTACACTCCTATAAAGAAAAGCTTCTTCTATCCCCAGTGAACGTCCAAAGCGTACCGCACGTCGCAGTATCCTGCGCAGTACATAGCCACGTCCATCATTACTGGGAAGTACCCCATCAGCTATAAGAAAAGTACAGGCCCTGCTGTGATCAGCAATAACACGGAAAGGGAATCCAGCTTCTTCCCTGTCATATCTGGTTCCAGTCAAATCTTCAATATGTTTTATTATAGGAATAAATAAATCGGTATCAAAATTACTGTCAACACCCTGTAAAACAGAGCTAAGCCTTTCCAGTCCCATTCCTGTATCAATACTGGGACTTGGTAGTGGAGTCATATCACCGTTTTCATCACGGTTAAACTGCATGAAAACCAGGTTCCATATTTCCAACCAGCGGTCACAATCACAGACACCTATCCCACAGTCATCACGGCCACAGGAATATTCGATCCCCCGGTCATACATTATTTCACTGCATGGCCCACATGGCCCCGTATCTCCCATACTCCAGAAATTATCTTTTTTCCCCAACCTTACAATACGTCCAGCATCAATTCCAGTTATCTCCTGCCATAATGTACTGGCTTCATCATCATCTTGATATATAGTCACCCACAACTTTTCCTTTGGTAGCTTTACTACTTCAGTTAAAAATTCCCATGCAAATTCAATAGCTTCCTTCTTAAAATAATCACCAAAAGAAAAATTACCCAGCATTTCAAAAAAAGTATGATGACGCGGGGTCCTTCCTACTGTATCCAGATCATTGTGTTTTCCCCCGGCTCTTACACATTTCTGGGAAGTTGTAGCTCTAACATAATTACGCCTGTCAATTCCCAGAAATACATCTTTAAACTGGTTCATTCCCGCATTCGTAAACAAAAGAGTAGGATCATTTACTGGCACTAGCGAGGAACTTTCCACCACAGTATGCTTTTTACTACTGAAATACTCTAAAAATGTTTTTCTGACTTTACTACTTGTCCACACGGTTTAGCCCCCTCTTTATCTCATAGGTATCTAATCTATTTTCTTTTATAAAACCATCTATGTCAACAAATGCCATAAATTTATCCTGTCTTATTTTTGAGAATTTTTAGAATACCAATTCTACCGGCTTTACTATTCAACTAACTTTAGATATGCCCATCCTAATATTACCTTGAGTACTGCCGCAATAGGAACAGCCATAAGCATACCCCATATCCCCAGTAATTTCTCACCTGACAGGAGTGCAAAAACTATTAACAGGGGATGCATCCCTAATTTATTTCCTATTATCCTGGGAGTAATAATATTTCCTTCGATCTGCTGTACTATCAATATTGCAATAGCCATATATATAGCAAGGCGAAACGATTGAGAAAGTGCTATAACAACTGCAGGAATTCCTCCCAAAAAAGCCCCAAAGTAAGGTATTAAATTAGTTACTCCTGACAATATACCCAGCAGCAACGGAAAGTCAACTCCCAATATAGCTGCTGAAACACCAATCATAGTGCCTACAAAAGCAGCTACCATAAAATGCCCTTTTAAAAATTCGATAAGTATGCCATCAATCTGTTCAAAAATAGCTATAACTTCCCTGCGTACCCCCGGGGAAAGTGTAGTTAAGAAACCATCTCTTATTTTCTCCCAGTCATTTATAATATAGAAAGCCAGGATGGGCGAAAATACAACAGCAAAAACCTTGCTTAAAAAATTATAGAATCCCCCAATAAAATTCTTTAGTCCACCATATATATTATTTTCTACTTTAGAAAAATTTTCTTTAAATATAGCACTCATTTTTTCTGGCATTTGTATTTTGTCAACCTTACCGGCCATATCCTGTACTTCCTGTGCATATTCAGGAACAATATCCGCCATTTCACCCAGTTCCCTGACAATACCAGGCACTGCAAAGGAAAATAATAATGTCAAAACAGCCAGTACCACCAGGTATAATACCAGTATGGCCCAAATACGCTTTAAGCCTTTTTTTTCTATATATAATACCGGACGAAAAAGCAAATAAGCCAGAATAGCGCCCAGTACAAAGCTTAATAAAACTTCCCTGACCAGAAATAAAAAATAAATGGTGGCTGCAACCACCACAAAAAATAATATATAGCGGGATAGCTTTTGGGTACTAAGCTGCATAACATCCCTACTTCCCAATTATATCGCTTACTTCTTGACCTACATTAGTAACAAAATTCATAGCTTTTTTAGATTTTGCTTCCACCTGACGAACTGCCTCACCAGTTTCGTCTTCATAATTAAAATATACATTACTCGCAGCCCTGAGGACTTTTCTAAAGTTTACATTTCTAAAAATTAAAGTTGCTGCCGCACCTATCATAGCTCCTGTAAACATCGCGTTCCTGTAATCTTTCAAATCTATCACCTCCATAACTACTTATTCAATTTTGAATTTTTAATTAAGGAAAAAAAACAAAGCTTTTTCTAACAATAATTAAGAATTTAAAATTCGAAATTTTGATTTATATTATCTCTGAAGACTGTTCCAC
>DAOUSQ010000119.1 GCA_030627145.1 Syntrophomonadaceae bacterium
ATTCACTATTCTCTATTCTCTATTCTCTATTCTCTATTCTCTATTCTCTATTCTCTATTCTCTATTCTCTATTCTCTATTCTCTATTCACTATTCTCTATTCTCTATTATCCCCCTATTCCTTTAAAGCTCAATAAGCCTAATATTACAAAAAGCAGTGATGCTAACCAGAAGCGCTTTACTACTTTGGTTTCGGACCATCCTTTTAGTTCAAAATGGTGATGCAGGGGGCTCATTAGGAATATCCTTCTGCCGGTTAGCTGGTATGACGCTACCTGCATTATTACACTCAAGGTTTCTATAACATATACTCCACCAATAATGACCAGAGCTATCTCCGATCTGGTTAATGCAGCGACAGCAGCTACAGCCCCACCAAGTGCCATGGAACCTGTATCCCCCATGAATACCCGGGCAGGATAACGATTAAATACCAGAAAACCCAGACAGGCTCCGGTAATTGCACCACAAAATACAGTAAGGCTGTAGTGAGATGTCATCAAACATATCAGCCCCAGGGCTATCGCAACAAAAACAGTTACTCCTGATGCCAGTCCATCAAGACCATCAGTTAAGTTTACTCCATTTGATGTTCCTATGAGAACCAGTATTAAAAAAAGAATATACCAGTATCCAATATCTATAATAGTACCGGTAAAAGGTATAATTATTTCCGTTCCCCGGTTAAAATAAATTATTAATAACAATCCAAATAAAACACTAATAAGAAACTGAAGGCCCAGTTTTTCACGTGCGCGCAAACCAAGAGAACGCTTTAGTATTACTTTTACATAATCATCCCAGAAGCCAATTCCTCCAAAGGCAAACATTACTAAAACTGCAGTTAACACTTCAATACTGGATCCAGCCATAAGAAAACTGGCAACCATAATCGAGGTTAATATAATTATTCCTCCCATAGTCGGGGTGCCTGCTTTAATATAATGCCTTTCAGGGCCTTCTTCCCTAATGTTTTGCCCCATTTTCAGCCGCGCTAAAAATGGTATCATAAATGGTCCCATCGCGACAGAAATCAGAAAAGCAATGCCTGCAGCTAACAATGTATTAACTATATGGTCCTGCACAGGAGAAGCCTCCAATCTTTTTAAGTTAGACGTTACGGGTGAACACGGGTGAACAGGGGGACGGTTCACCTCCTTCTTGCCTCTAACAATTCATCCACTAGTGTTTCAAGCTGCATTCCCCGGGAAGCTTTGAATAAAACTGTATCTTTGGTGTCGTAGATACTTGATAAGAACTCAAGGCTTTTTTCTTTAGATGTAAAATAATGCACCTGTTCAGGAAGCATGCCTGCCTCGAGCGCTCCCCGGGCAATATATTTTGCCCGGTCTCCCACAGCTATGAGGATATTTACACCCGTTTCAACTGCCTTTCGTCCTACTTCCATATGACCAGGTATCTCATAGTCTCCTAATTCAAACATGTCACCAAGTACAGCAATCCACTTTCCTTTGCCTTTAAGCTCTTTACCTGTTTCCAGAGCCGCTGCCATAGAAACCGGATTGGCATTATATGTATCATTTATGACCACTCCCCCTTCAGGCATGTAAATTACATTAAGCCTGTTACTACTCGGGGTGTACTTCGCCAGGCTGGTTTTAGTTTCTTCAAGGTCTACCCCCAAAAGATAAGCAACCGCAAGTGCTGCAGTTACATTAGTAGCCAGTTTAACAGATGGAATGGGAAAATAAAATTTATCATGCTTATCTATTAACCTCACATCTACCTGAATACCTTTATTTTCAACTAAAACTTTTTCAATTTGAAAATCACAGGTTTTATTATGACCAAATGTAAACAGCTTACAGGGATAAACCCGGGCTGTATTGACCAGTAATTCATTATCTCCATTTATTACAGCAAAATTATCAGAATCTAACTCACTTAAAACTTCACATTTTGACAGAGCAATATTTTCAATAGTCTCTAAGGTTTCCAGGTGAACTGGTTCAACATTGGTAATTACTGCACATGTTGGTCTGGCTATTTTCGTTAATCTCTCAATTTCTCCTCTGGCTCTCATGGCTAATTCAAAAACCGCTGCCTGGTAATCTCTCTCAAGTTGTAAAATGGTTAACGGTAAACCAATATCATTATTAAAATTCCCCTCTGTTTTTAAGGTATCAAAACGAGAACTTAAACAACGGGTAATAATATCTTTAGTAGTTGTTTTACCAACACTTCCTGTTACAGCAACTACAGGTATATTAAACTGCTGCCGGTAATTCCGGGCAAAGTCCTGCAGGGCCTGGAGAGTATCATCTACTTTAATAATTGCTTTATTCTCCATGGGGTAACTGGCAAAATCTATTGATTCTGAAATGACAGCTGCAGAAGCTCCTTTTTTAAATGCTTCTAAAACAAAATCATGGCCATCGTATTGCTCTCCTTTTATAGCAAAAAACAATGTTCCCGGTCTTATCTGGCGAGAATCTGTTTCAACTCCATAAATAAAGCTCTTTTTATCACCTTTAAGTATTTTCCCATCAATACCCTTGGAAATATAATCCAGGTTTAATTGCATTATTTTTTTATTCCTTTCAAGAATTCTTCCGCAACTTTTCTGTCATCAAAATCCAGTACCTGATCTTTGACTAGTTGATAGGTTTCATGTCCTTTCCCGGCAATAATAAGTAGATCACCTTTTTTGGCCAGGTGTATCGCCTGTCTAATGGCTTCTCGGCGGTCTACGATTATAGCATATCGTGAATCTTTGACTTTATCTAAACCAGGTATAATATCATCTATAATTGATTTGGGCTCTTCACTGCGAGGATTATCAGATGTTACAATAGAAAAATCGCTGTAGCGGGCTGCTATTTCCCCCATCTGCGGCCTTTTAGTCCTATCACGGTCTCCTCCACAACCAAAAACTGTTATCATCCGGTTTGCCTTAATTTGTCTTCCAGTTTTAAGTATATTCTCAAGTCCATCCGGGGTGTGAGCATAATCAACTATAACTGTGAAATCCTGGCCGCAGTTTACCTGTTCAAACCTGCCAGGAACCCCATTAACCTTCCCCAGAGCCGACTTTATTATCTCAGGACTTATCCCTTCTTCAAGCGCGAAAGTCACCGCAGCCAGGGTATTGTAAACATTGAAAAGTCCTATTAATTTTAAATTAAGATTAAAATCCCCATTTTTATATTTTACACTGAAACTGCTGCCTTTGAGACTAATAGATAAATTTTCTGCCTGTACGTCAGCTTTATTTTTTATCCCGTAAGTATAACAGGCTGGACCTGAAGCATTAATAAAGTCCTGTCCATAAGTATCATCGGCATTTACAACACAGAAATTGTGGTCTTCAGGAGGTATCATTTGAAAGAGCTTGAGCTTGGATTCTTTGTAGTTATTCATATTCCGGTGGTAATCAAGATGGTCCTGGCTGAGATTAGAAAATATAGCCGTATTAAAATGAATTTTTTCGACTCTATGCAGATCTAATGCGTGAGATGATACTTCCATAATAACATATTCGCCTTTTTTACTCCTGCTTAAGCTCATAAATTCCTCAATTTCGAATGCTTCGGGAGTAGTATTTCCATATTCTTTTTCATCTTCACCTATCCTGGCATAGAGTGTCCCCATAATCCCCGTAGTTTTCCCTGCTTCTTCAAGAATAGCCTTGATAAGATGTGTAATAGTGGTCTTCCCATTGGTCCCTGTTACGCCAACAACCCTCATGTTTTTTGAAGGTTCCTGGTAATAGTTCGCAGCAAGCTGCGGCATTATTTCACGGTTGTTGGGGGTTAAAATACAGGTAACATCTTTATTTATACTGATTTCTTTTTCAACAAGCACTGCTGCAGCACCTTTTTTAACCGCCTGGGATGCATAAAGGTGGCCATCGGTTTTAAAACCTGATACGCAGACAAATAGAGCCCCCGGTGTAACTCGTCTTGAATCATAATAAATTCCACTTATTTCTTTATCAAGTTCACCTGCTAGAACTGAAAATTCAATGCCTTTTAACAAGTCCTTTAACTTCAAATCTACTCCTCCCTTCCTTTTTTTAGTTAATAGAGAATAGAG
>DAOUSQ010000025.1 GCA_030627145.1 Syntrophomonadaceae bacterium
AGTTTTACTAAAATATTCACTGATTATTGAGCTTCTCACACAGGTTTCAAGAAAATCTGGTGAAAAAATATTAAAAACATTTATTCCTGTAGACAAGGGGGATAAAGGCAAGGGCTAGCCTTAAATCATTAATTTATTAAAATGTATTTCAAAAGAAAATCAGGCCTGTTTATTATAAATCAGAAGCCTGACTTTCCACTTGTTTTTCACCAAGAGCAACTGCTCTTTATAAACCTATATTCAACGATTACATTTTGTCACCATATAACGAGATATTACTTTAATATTTTCTAAATTTTTGCTTCTAATGTCATGCCAGAAATTCTGATATTCTTCAACTTCTGCTTTCTGCTCATAAAAAGACATCTTCCTGTCAAGGTCCTTTTGTATTTCCAATACCTTTTCCAGGTGACCCCTCATCAGGTTTTTTCGTTTTCTTTCTATTTTTTTCCTTTTTCCTTCTACCAACCTCTCACCTCCGGCATTAAGAAAAAATGCCCGGCAAACAAGCCAGGCGTCTCAAATATCCGTAAGCTATTAACAATCAATCGAAGGATCCAGTTCTCCATAAACAATAACATCATGCATTTTACCCAGTTTGTCAATTATATCAACATATACTTTGAGGCCAATACAGGTCCCGTTAATAGGAGTAGTTAGGTTACAGGGATTAGTAGGATCTTCACAGTTTCCTTTTATCTCGTAATCAAAGGTCCAGTTCTTCAGCATTATTTCGGATTGTTCGATCTCATCCCTGAATTCCTCGACTGTCAGCGGTGGATCAAATTCATCGAGATCAATAGACTGCTCATACCTGTCTGTTACAGTTATGATTTGATACTCACCATCCACCACCACAAATAAGATTACTTCGTAGTCGACAAAAATCTTGACTTTGTTAAAGCAGGAAATGTCTTCATATGCCTTGATGACCTTCACCTTAATATCTTCCACACAGGAGATCTTCCCTCCTACCTGCTCATCAGGTACACAAAACATGGTGTCAAGAACCTTAACCTGCTTTTCGATAAGTTTTGCTTTAATTACCTTGGCCCATAAATCTAACATACATCCTTCAGGATATTCACATTTAAGCGCCATGTTACTCTCCCCCCTTTATCTAGTATTTTCCCTTGCATCGTGGCAAGTGTCTGTAGAAACTTGTAAGGGCAAATTTCTAGGTTATACTATGAAAGGAAGTAACAAAATGTGATTACTCGAGAAATTAATTTTGGGAGATAACCCTAAAAGTCCAGTAAAAAAGCATCAAAAGCATTTATTCCTGTGGAGGAAGCGGGATATATACTTTTATTCTTTGGGCTCATTCATGATGTGAGTACATTCAATTCGACCATCACAATAAATTTCTATCCCCTGCCGGGCAGCCGCCTGGCAAAAACCTATATCCTCAGCCCCCAGATTGGGAGAATAACGAACTTTACAGGATTCTATAACCCTTCTTTTTATCAGGTAGGCTGCCCCGGTACAGTCAACTCTAAATATACTGTCACGGGGAAATTCTCGCAGGTGTACAAACCTGCCATCCTCAGTTCGGTTCAATATATTATATATAGCTTCATCTCCAAGTTCATGACCATTGCAAACCAGCACCGATACAATATCACAGTTATGCTCAAGCAAGCGGGACAAAGTGTCGGGAGATGCAAGTATATCACTATCAATTGAAAAAAGATACTGGCAGTTTGAATTAAGAAATGAATATAACAGGAGATTTCTTAATACGGCCAGATGGGAAAATTTATATGCACCCCGTACATGGCTCCGCTTACTATCTAAATTGGCAGTAATAAGCCTTACTGGAACACTTTGTTCAAAAGCAAACTGCTCCAGTATCTGTGGTGTCTTGTCTGAACAATCATTAATTATGAAGCAATATTCAATATTCTGATGGGGATAATCAAAATTCTGCAGGCATTCTAGATATTGGGGTAAAATCCAGGCACGGTTGCGTACCGGACAGCCTATCATTACCCTCTTATTCATTTCTGTTCACTGCTCCAGCCCAGCTGCTGCGCTCGGTCTTGTATTTAAAGGCCGCCCTACCCACTATATTCAGGTGTCTTTTGGGAGAACCCCCACTAAAGCTTGTCGATTCGGCTTGAACAAGTCGTATATTCTTGTTCCCGGAATTAGCAGAATATCTAAATGATGTTCCCCTCGATACGGTTAATTGCCTGGAGGAAGTAAGAATGTTTATATATGCAGGGTAGTCTCTTAGAACCTGCGGTGCCAGCTGATAAGGAATGCCCTCAGGTATTAATTCGAGCCGCGGCACAGTAGCCCCCCCCTTCTCTATTAATCTATCCTCGATTATCTGGACAATTTGTTGTGCCCTTATTATCCATGAGTTCTGTTGGGCAAGTGCCATTCTCTGGTTTTTCCTTTCAGAAGAATCATTATTCAGTGCAAGTTTAATATTTTGCATAAACTCTTCTTCATTTTCCGAACACAAAACTAAACCATGATATTTCCTGGCTTCTGGAATGGCTGTAGTTACAATTGGAATTCCTGAAGCCATATATTCCCACATTTTAATAGGGTTTATTGACTCCACCATACTTGATATTCTAAAGGGTATTATTCCCACGTCAAATTTCTGGACATAAGCAGCCAGCTGTTGATACGATTTTAACCCTAGCCAGTAAATATTAGGCCGTTGCGGTACAGCTGTAACATTATAGAAAGGACCAATCATAACGATGCTGCAGTGAGGAAAATTTACTGCCAGTCGGTCAACCAGGCTCAGGTCACACCAGGTAGCTATTGCTCCCATAAAGCCTATTACAGGCCCTTTAATATTTTTCATATCCTCGGGAATTGCCATGTCTTTATAACTGGCCCGGGAAAAATAATCATAGTCACAACCATTAGGTACCAGGTGAGTATTAGGGTTGACGTTGGCAGCCATCTTATACAACTTATCGGATGTCGCCAGGACTACATCAGCCAATTGTACTGCACGGTGGTAATGATGGCTCCAGGGCTCAAACTCTTCGCTGGGTTCATCAACACTGTCAAATACTACTAACGACGGGTTATACTGGTTAATGCTATTTATATGATCAGGTAAAGTAAAATATATTACCGGCTTGATGTTTTTCAGGTATGGTTTAATATCGACCTGATTAAACAGGTAGAAATAGGGGTTAATTTGTTTAATGCCTTTTGGGGAATTAAATAGATTTATATTCATATAATAGGAGGGTATTTGTAACCTGGAGAAACTCTTCATTAACTGCTGGGGGCGCTGGAGCAGGTAATCGTAGTCAACTGTGGGGGGATATAATATACAGCTTATCCTGGACATTTATTGCCCTCCTGATTAATGTTTAAGATAAATGGAGTCGGGATAAAGTCAAGTTTAACAATGGTTTATATATTAAAATATGAAAAATTACCAGATAAGGTGTAAGTAATTTTATGTTATCATCATTAAGTAACAAAAAAAAATGATCTCATATATTGAAACATATGGATATTTATACATAAGAATTCAAAAGCTTTATTGGATGGGGAATTTTTCAATGAAGTTTAATGATAAAATTAAAATATCATTGGTTCAGCAAAAACAAATAAGCACAAACCCTGACAGAATTAAAAACCAGCCAAAAGTTAAATTCACTTGCAATAAAACCTTTTGTAAAAAAATAATAAGTGATAATAAACTTTCTAAAATCTCTTTACCAGGTGTATCAGTTATAACTTGCACTAACCGCCCCAATTATATGGAAAAAGTATTTTCCAATTATCTCAGGCAAAGTTATGTGTCCAAAGAATTAGTTGTTGTTTTAAATAATAATTCTTTGAATTTGGAAGAATGGAAAGCAAGAGCGGCACAGTATCTCAATATTAGAGTTTTTCAACTAGATGAACAAAAGTCTCTGGGTGAATGCTTAAATTTTGCCATTGAAAAGTCTTACTTTGATTACATCGCAAAGTTTGATGACGATGATTATTATGCACCCGCATATCTGGAGACCTCAATGCCTGCTTTCATATATACTGATGCCAGCATAGTTGGTAAATGCAGCATTTATGTCTATTTTGAAACTAACCATACCCTGGTACTTTTATCCCCTGGCCATGAGAATTGTTATGTAGACTCTGTCCGTGGAGCTACAATGCTTATTAAAAAAGAGGTCTTCAACAAACTGCGGTTCCAGTCAATAACTCTCGGGGAAGATACCCAATTTTTAATTGATTGTGTCCAAAATGGCATTAAAATTTACTCTACTAATAGATTTGATTATGTAAACCTGAGACGCCATGCAAAAGACCATACCTGGCAATTAGACCAGGCTTCATATTTAAATTCCTTCCACTTTTTCAATCTTATAACTCATACAAACAATTATATACCCTTAATAAGTTCATAATACAACTTTCGCACTTTACAGAATAATATTTTTTCATTCCATAAAAAGTATTATTTGAGTGATAAGTAAAGGGTTAAGCTTATTACTTTTTGATTACTATTCTATTATTCCGGCTTATTTTTATCTTTACTTTACTATTCCCACAGGTCTTTACTTTGCTGTTCCCATATGAATTATCATTAAATGTTTTTTCCAAAACATTGATAACATCCTTAACCCTGTGGTGGTAAGTATGTTTATCATATACTTCCCGCTGCCCCTGCCGGGCAATTTTTTCTCTTTCCTGTGGATGAGCCAGGTAAAAATTTACCAGGTCCAGGGTTTCTTCTCTACTTTTGGTCCATACCAGGTGATAATGATTTTTGAATACATATTCGATGGCAGGCGTCCACTGAGTAAGATAAAAACCTCCACAGCCAAGTATTTCAAAGGTGCGCATACTCATCATAGTTAATGAGGTGTCCACAGAATGAAGGCCTAGAATTATTTTTGCACTCGAGCAAACAGCCGGTAAGTTTTCATTGGACAAATAACCTCCGTAATAATTCGTTTGAATACTGAAATAGTTCTGTTCATCCAACCACCACTCATTACCAAATATTTTTATATCGTATCCACCTTCTATGAGAGGACATAAAATATTATCTATACCTCTTAAACGAGCAGGATGGCGCGAGTAGTTATTCCCCACAAAAATTATATCGTTATTATACCTGCTGTCAGGAGCAACCCTGTGGTGATACGACGGAAGACATGCAAACATAAGCAGGTGGGCATCTATTCCATAACTCCGATATTTAGATATAGATTCAATACACGGGGTAAAAACATATGGAGATTTTAACGCATACGGCAGAGAAAGGCTGTGAAAATCAACTGGATCTTCTATTGCCCAGTATATGTGCGGTATTTTCGCCTGGTCAAGCAATGGAAAAAGTTTGTAAAATAGCCCATCACCGTTCTCAGTAAAAACAAACTGGGGCTTAATCTCACGCAGAAAAGGCTCCAAAGATTTTTCTATGGCCAGGAATACATAATGGACTTTATGTCCCAATTCAGCAAAAGCCTTTCCTATTCCATATTTTATAATCGGAGCCGGGTTAACAAAAAGCATCCTCATAAACAATATCCTTTTTTTCATAATCTATCTTATCAATACTTTATGCCAAATAAGTAGAACAGGTTAATCAATAATCGTGAAGACCGTTATCAACATTTAGTCCTAAGACTCCATACGGTTAGTTTCTTCAACATAATTCTAATGGCTTCATCATATGTATACTCAGGTTTCCATCCCCAGGAATAAACCCGCCCGAGTTTAGAAGTTTTATGAAAAACTTACTGCAAGTGGATAAAAATAAATACCAAAGGTCGTGCAAAACGCCACTACCTTTGGTACACTTCTGAGTACTTGATATTGGGCAGCTTATTAGTTTTCATTTTTATCAAGACAACACTGCTCCTCCTGGTTCTCTTTCAAACAATATTTGCATACTTCACTACCGCATGTCTTACATGTTCTCATTTCATGCCTGCTAAACCATAATCCGCAGCTTGAACACAGATTTTTAGCCTCAACACTGCTCTTACGGGCTGTGGTAACCATGAACATACTGGGTTCCCCTTCATTCTTTATTTTTAATGCCTTATATTTTTTAGTATTGATTCGCATTAATGTTGATTCTTCCTTAAAACTTTTATCCTGAATTTTAATAGTCTACACCTCCCTAACTCTAACCCTTGATGAAACATTTCTACACTTTTTAAAAATAATAACCGTAATATAAACATTCGGGTCTATAATCTAAAATATGAAACATATTCAAAGCAGGTGCATAAGTAATTAAATATTTTTAATTATTTATTACTGTGCCGAAAGGTAAGTTGTTTAAACTTTTTCTATGCTCTAATATAACATATTGAAGAATTAATAAACCTGATGCTTCCTAAATTTAGTTTTATAGATGTATTCTATGTAAACACCCGGCGGGAAATTTTAAAAGCTGTTTAAAAACATACGTTTTATTCTGCTGCCCAGGTTGAGAGTAAAATTATCTTCTTCAAATTTCTGACTATTCGTATCATAATTTTCATTATTGAAGTTTTTGAAATCATTGTTTTCAACATTAACAGACCTATCATTTTCTCTAATGGCAGTTTGCAGCTTTTCCAGGATTTCTTGATAATTTTTAACTTCTCTATTCAGAATGGCATTACGATTTTCTACCTTGCGAATACCTCTTTTCAGGCTGGAAATATTTCTTTCATAAAAAAATACCTTCCGACGTAATATTTGATTATCTTTTTCCATATGGGCTATTTCTTCTTCAATCTTTCGCAGTACTTCATTTAAAGTTTCTCTCTTATCTTCTCCTTCTTCTCCCCGGGACAACCTGACAATCTGCTCTCGAGTAGCTATTATCATATAGTCTAAAAAAAGAGCTATTTTGATATCATGCCTGCTTAACTCTCCCTCCCAGTTAAGGTTTATGATGTTTACTCGAAATTCTGTCTGTTTCTCAGTATCTAATATATTATTAAAATCAATAAGGGGTATACGTTCTTTTACTATCTCTTCCCTGTTTATTAGATGCATATGACCCGTAATATCTGCTAGAAGACAGATGATATCAAGTTTTATATTTATTTCTACAGCCTGCCCCTGTTTCTTTATTTCAGAATTTTTAATTTTTATTTTTATATCCTCCATAGAATAAAAAACTTTATCAACTGCATAAACAATCTGTTTATTTACTTTACGAGGATTAGTCAGCTCCGCGATTATTACTGGTGACCATATTGAACATGCTTGAGCCAAATTAGCACCTCCTTCAAGCAATCTTAATGCTAATTTATATTAATTTCAGATAATAAGTATGTATATAATAAAAGAATATAATAAAAGAATATAACAAAAGAAAAAAACTGCATTATATTATGCAGTCTTATAAACTTCAGTTATTTTAGTTGCTTATCGATTAGCCGAGGCAATTCTTATCTCAGAATCCTGGTTATCATAAACGAATAATTCTACTGTCTCGGTTAATACATCTGCGTAGGTATATGAAACTCGTCTTTCTATTTTTCTTTCATCTAATTTTACAACAAATATATTCGGATAAATGGATTCAAGAACGCCCTCTTTTTCTATGATACGATTTCTTCCCCGGTTGGCCTTTAATCTAATTTTACTACCCACAAATGATTCTAAATCTTTTTTAATATCTGATATAGCCCTGGGAGGAAAATTCACTTTACCACCTTCTTTATATATGTACCGTATTTATTTTATACCAAAGGCCTTATATTGTCAATAGTGAAATGATCAGTATATAGAAAATCACTGCTCATGTCAACTAATATTTAAAATTTTTTAACAAATCCAATGAAAATACACCTGCCTTGGGTTTGAGCAAAATTTGAGTGCAAAAAAGGTCTGGAGGTGTAATAAGTTAGATTAAACGGTTTATTGTGCAGGTTTATTAAATAATGATTCCACTGCAAAAACCTATTTTCTCTCTTAAAACTGGTAGAATACACCCTATTTTTATCAAAAACGGTCCCTACAGAAGTTAAAAATGCCCTTTTTTCGTTTTGCATGGAGTGAATGTTTTCTTAAATGGACTTTTCGCAGTGGAATCAATAATAAAATATCCAAATTACTTGGTATATTTATCTGCAACTTTACTGGCAGCACATGCATCGGGCTTTATTTTTGCATTAAAACCACTACCCACTATCATCCCTATAATCTCTTTTATAAGTTCTTTTGTTTCCCCGTGAGTACCGATGTCAAGATGTATTTCAACTTTCATATCATCTCGCCCATGTTCTTTAAGACAGTTCCCTAATTGGTCTGCCAGACTCAAGCTTAATGAAGCTTCATAGAATATGCGCTGCTTCATGCTCTGTATCTTTTTATCAGTAATCTTATTATAGTAATAACGAGCACCTTTCCCCAAACGGTGAATAACAATAGCTCTTACAAAACAATTCCCCTCTTCCTTTGGATGAGAATCACTGCCGACTATTAACTTGTAGGAGCGACTCATATCTTCAGCAATATAATTTAAGATATCTATTACCACTTCTTCTAATTCCATTTTCCCCTTGCTGGGACTAATGAATATCATTTGGTTGTAGCCTCCTCTGAGGATAATATATCCACTAGTAATGCAAAATCCTCAATAGTAAGATTTTCCGGCCTGCTATTAGGAGAAAGTTTCAGCGCCTCTATTTTATCTTTAACTTCTTCTTTATTGGTATTAAAAAAAACTGAAGATATGTTTAAGATAGTTTTTCTCCTTTTTTGAAAAGCTACACGAAGAAAATCCTTAAAAAGTTTTTCATCTTTTATTTTCACACGTTTATCAGCAAAGGGTTTTATCTGAATTACAGTAGATTCAACATCCGGTCGGGGATAAAAACAATTTCGTGATACATTCATTAAAAAGTTCGCTTCACCATGATATGCTACCATTAAGGTAAGTAGTCCATAGTCTTTACCCCCGGGTGAGGCCAGGATTCTGCTGGCAACTTCTTTTTGCATCATCAAAGTTGCCGAGTGCATATTAAGGCAGTTTTCCAGGAGATAAAATATTATTGGAGTAGTAATATTATAGGGAATATTTGCACACACCTTATATGAAAGTACTTCATCCAGGTCAAACGCACGTTTCAATTCCTCTTCAATATCAATTTTAAGTACATCTGCAAATAATACCCTGGTATTGTCAAACTTTGCCAATTCTTCGTTTAATACTGCCTTGAAATCGTTATCTATTTCAATTGAAAGTATACCCCGGCTTACTAAAGCCAGTTGTTCGGTTAAAGAACCTAAACCCGGCCCAATTTCAACTACCAGGTCATCCTTTTTTAGACCACAGGAATTTACAATCTTTCTTAAAATATTCTTATCAAATAGAAAATTCTGTCCCAATCTTTTCTTGGGATAAACACGATACTGGTTTATATAATTTTGTATTCCTGATAATGATGCTGCTCTAGACATTTTAATTCAACCTCTTCTTTTTTTGCCTATTATAGTATAAACCCTTTTTAACAAAAAATTAACCCGGGTAGTTATACCCGGGAAATATTAAAATCAATTTACTACTGTTTTAACTTACTATTTAGATCATTTATGTCTTTTTCAAAGCTCTGAATGGGTTTCCCTTCTATTATCCCGGCAGCTAAATCATTAATACGTTTTATCAGGTTAGGATCGGTAGTAACAAGCACCTGTGAAATCCTTTTATCACTTGCCTTTAATTTCGTCTTAATCGTTTGTTCAATACTATTAGCTTTATTTACGTCATTACTTGTATTCTGGTTCAGGGTTAACCCAACCATGACTACCATCCCATTATAATATCCCTGTCCTACCTGATTGTTTAATTGCCCGTTATTGGCATTATTACCTTCCATTTGGCTGTCCCTATCAGGAGAATAACCCTGGTTCTCGTCATTAACAACATCAGTCCTACCGGGATTTGGCACAGCAGCATTTGTTATTCCTATACTAGAAACAACTACCGTAGCGCGTTCTACACCTTCTACATCTTCCGCTATTTGAGACAATTTACTCGCTAAAACCCGTCTTTCACTCGCTGTCATCTGAATACCCTGATCGGATTTTTGTTCCGGTACAGGCTTCTTTGCTGAACTCTGACACCCGCCTACCAGGCTAACTACCACAAGACCAATACATACTACAAGCGCTATTTTCTTTCTCACTTAAATTCACCTTCCTTTCCGTTATTTGATATGTTTGTTATTTACTCCAATTTTTAATTAAGTTAAAAGTATGTTAATGTTATTCCCATTGATCTACACGAATAAACACTACTACAGGACTTTTTAATCGAGTAGGGTAATGCTGCAGTAGCTTGCTGCAGC
>DAOUSQ010000101.1 GCA_030627145.1 Syntrophomonadaceae bacterium
ACTGAGGTTTACCAGGAGCCGTATACGAGGCCCGTACGTACGGTTCTGTGAGAGGGATGATGCTGCAGCAAGCTACTGCAGCATTACCCTACTCGATTAATAACATGTAATTATAGATCGTAATATAATTCATATTCCATAGGATGTGGAATGTCATTTACTTTACGAGCCTCCTGGCGTTTGTTCTCAATCCATATTTCAATTAAGCGTTTAGGAAAGACATTACCAGCCATCAGGAAATCATGATCCTTTTCGAGAGCATCTAGAGCTTCATCAAGTGATTTTGGAAGGGATTTAATCTTGGCTTGTTCTTCAAGGGGCAGGTTATAAAGGTTTACATCATAGGGACCAAAGCCTTCGGCTGTGGGATTAATTTTATTCTTTATACCATCTAAACCTGCCATTAGAATAGCTGAAAAGGCAAAATATGGGTTGCAGCTAGCATCTGATGAACGAAATTCGAAACGTTTTTGATCTGGAGCTTTTGCATAGGCCGGGACTCTTATTACAGCACTGCGGTTGGCAGTAGCAAAGCAGATACTTACCGGTGCTTCATAGCCTGGAACTAAACGTTTATAGGAATTGGTACTGGGGTTGGTAAAAGCCAGGACAGCCGGTGCATGTTTTAATAATCCACCAATAAAATAAAGGGCATTCTGACTTAATCCAGAGTAGCCGTTTTCATCATAAAATACAGGTTCATTATTATTAAACAAATGCATATGAACATGCAGACCGTTACCAGCCTCACCAAATATTGGCTTGGGCATAAAAGTAACTGTTTTACCCTCCTGGAAAGCCAAATTTTTAATTAAATACTTTGCCAGCATGGTTTTATCAGCCATTTCTCTCATGCCACCAAACTCTACTTCTATTTCTACTTGCCCGGGACCACCAACTTCATGGTGATGGTATTTAACCGGGATATCATTTTCTTCCATAAGCAAGCACATCCGGGCTCTCAAGTCATAGAGAATATCCTGAGGGGGTGCAATATGATAACCGCCTTTAAGAGGAATCTTATATCCCAGGTTTTGATAATCAGTTTCACCGCTGTTCCATATTGCCTGTTCAGCATCTATTGAAAAGCCAGTTTTTTGTGGAGAACATTCATAGGTAACATTGTCAAAAACATGAAATTCATACTCGGGGCCGATCCTCATTTCATCAGCAATGCCGGTCGATTTCATATATTCTTCGGCTTTAACAGCTATGGAACGGGGGTCCTGATCAAAGCGGTAGTTTTCGGGTTGGGCAATAACATAAACATCACCAATCATACTCAGCGTAGCAACATCAGTAAACGTGTCATAAAAAGCGGTTGAAATATCAGGTATAAAAACCATATCGCTTTTTTCTATTGGGGCAAAGCCGTAGTTGGATCCATCAAATCCGATTCCATATTTCAGAGTATCTGGAGTGAAACGGGCGGTAGGAATACTCAGGTGGCGCCATCTTCCTAGTAAATCAATCATCTTAAAATCGATCATCTGGACTGCATGTTCATTACAAAAATCCATAACTTCTTCATAGGTTTTAAACACTATATAGGCCTCCTTTGCCTTATATAAATTCCTGAAAATTATAACAAATAAGGGAACAGTCGTAAAGAGAATATATACAGTATACAATATTTCGTATAGTGTATTTGGGATAAACTTCTACTTTTTATTAGTTATATTTCATTAAAATAAATAATAAAATATACTACTCTACGACAAAACATAGTTAATTTTTAACTTAACTTTCGCAGTTAACAATACCTAATTTGAAGTAATACTAAAATATGGATGCTTTTTGCCCAAGAATAATAAGTAAGGAGTGAGGCAGTATTAACAGGACTCGCCTGGTGATTCTTATTACAGTAGTTTTAATCGTTATTGGTATTCTGGCATCTGCCAGGACAATAAAGGAATATTATGTAAAGTCTAAACTTGAACCACAAATTGAGTTAGAAGAATCGAGTAAAACCATGACCGCGGTCAACAATTATAGATACAGTCTGCTGTCAAGTTTTATGGTGGATAATCGGGAGGAGGTGATAAGTGAGGTACAGGGAGAAAAAAATAGTGGAAATACACATATAAAGGGGGAGATGGTTAACACACCGGTTGATATCTACTATATTGACCGCACCATCTACAATTATGATTCTTTTTCAAAAAAGTGGCTGGTAATTGAAAGTGGCACAAGTAGTTCTGAGGAATTACTAATATCAGAACTTAATCCACTATCTAATTTTAGATTTGAACAGGTCAATACTGTGGAAAAATTAAAATTCGAAAAAATTGATGGTGTGGAATGTCTGGTGGTTGGTTGTAAACCTACTATCGAGAGTCAATTACTGGAGACCCTCTGGAAAGATTTTGAATACCAGTTATGGATTGATTATAAGGAAAGGCTTATAAGAAAAGCCACCTTAAATGCAGTTAATAAGAAAGAACCAAAAACCAGGTTGCATATAAAAGTGGTGTTTTCAGATTTTAATAAAGACCTTAAGATAGAACCACCTGATATGTAATGTAGGGAAAGATAATTAGTGGGAGTGAAAACAGGGGCTTTAAAGCCCCTGTTTTTTAATGATTATATTTATTTGATAATCCCTTAATAAGACATAAGTTTACCTGGTATCATTGCACCTTATCCTGGTTGTTGTTATAATTTTGGCGGGGAGGGATAAACTTGAATTTAGTAAAAGTTGAAGTATTATATAGCCGTGAAGAATTAAGGCAAAAAGTTGTCGAGATGGGAAAGCAAATATCCAATGATTATAAAGGTCAGGAATTATTAGTAGTGGGAATATTAAAAGGGGCTTTTATATTCATGGCTGACCTGGTGAGGGAAATCAATATTCCCCTGGAAGTCGACTTTATGGATGTTTCCAGCTATGGGCTTTCAACCTCTTCTTCGGGTGAAGTTCGTATAATAAAAGACCTGGAATATTCCATACAGGACAAAGATGTGCTGATTGTAGAAGATATTGTTGATACGGGGTTGACTCTAAAATATATAGGTGAAATCTTAAAAAGCAGAAATCCCCGCAGTTTAAAAATATGCTGTTTGCTTGATAAACCTTCTCGGAGAAAGATTGATATTGTTCCTGATTATGTCGGTTATTCTATTCCTGATAAATTTGTGGTAGGATACGGGCTTGATTATGCGGAACAATATCGTAATTATCCGGAAGTATATGTTTTAAAACCATCAGTTTATGAGAGGTAGAGAAGCTATAATGAAAAAAGAATTAGTCCTGGTACTTGATTTTGGAGGACAGTATAATCAATTAATCGCTCGTCGAGTGCGGGAATTATCAGTGTATAGTGAAATGGTTCCCTACAATATATCCTATGAAGAAGTTGTTGCTAAAGACCCGCAGGCCATTATTTTTACTGGTGGACCTGCCAGTGTTCATATTGATAATGCACCTGATTGTGATCCCAGGATTTTCGATATGGGGATACCGGTGTTGGGTATTTGTTATGGTATGCAGCTTATAGCTTATAAGCTGGGTGGTGATGTAAAGGGTAGCAAATTAAGAGAATACGGACGCAGTCACCTTGAGGTTACTGAAGATGATTTATTATTTAAAGGGCTAAAAAAGGACATGCAGGTATGGATGAGTCATGGTGATTCAATAAATACTCTTCCAGAGGGTTTTAGTATTACAGCCTGTACAGATAATTGCCCTGTGGCTGCCATGAGTGACCCGGTGCGCAGGCTGTATGGGGTTCAGTTTCACCCGGAAGTTAAGCATACCATATATGGAATGGATATATTAAAAAACTTTCTTTTTGAAGTTTGTCAGTTAAAAGGAGGCTGGGATCTAAGCGATTATATTAATGAAATGATCAGGGAAATAAAGGACAAGGTGGGAGACAAAAAAATTCTTTGTGCTTTAAGTGGAGGGGTGGATTCTTCTGTTGCAGCAGTTCTGGTACATAAAGCTGTAGGTGAACAGTTGGTATGTGTCTTTGTTGACAATGGGCTTATGCGTAAAGGTGAGGCTGAACAGATTATTGAGACATTCAAAAATAAAATGAAAATGAACCTGGTTTTTGCGCAGGCAGAAAATCGTTTTCTGGTTAAATTAGCAGGGGTAACTGATCCTGAAAGAAAACGAAAAATAATAGGTGAAGAATTTATTCGGGTTTTTGAAGAAGAAAAAGCAAAACTTGGGGAAATTGATTATTTGGTACAGGGTACTATTTACCCTGATGTTATTGAGAGTGGAACAAAAACAGCCCAGACTATCAAGAGCCATCATAATGTTGGTGGACTGCCTGAAGATATGGAATTTGAACTTCTAGAACCACTTCGGCTGTTGTTTAAAGATGAAGTGAGAATAATAGGAGAAAAGCTGGATATTCCTGAAGAAATAGTCTGGAGACAACCCTTCCCGGGACCTGGCCTGGGAGTCAGGGTTTTAGAAGAGGTAACTAAAGAAAAACTTGATATTTTAAAGGAAGCAGATGCCATAGTACGAGAGGAAATAAAAAAAGCCGGTCTGGATAGAGAATTGTGGCAGGCTTTTGCCGTTTTACCTCCGGTTAGAAGCGTGGGTGTTATGGGGGACGCACGTACTTATGCTTATCCAATAATAATTCGTGCCGTTGTAAGTGATGATGCTATGACTGCTGAATGGGCTAAATTGCCCTACGAACTTTTAGACATCATGGCCCGCAGGATAGTAAACGAAGTTCAGGGAGTAAACCGGGTAGCTTATGATATAACATCTAAACCCCCGGGAACAATTGAGTGGGAATAGTTAGGAAGATAGTTAAATAAACATTTCCAGGGTTTTTTGATTTTTGTGTATATAGAGAGTCTTGCATAACTCAAAAAATAAGGGCGTGAAACGAGATAAATATAGTAACTACTGTTAAGTAGGCAGTACAAACTTAAAC
>DAOUSQ010000024.1 GCA_030627145.1 Syntrophomonadaceae bacterium
TGGAGAGCAACCTGAGCGCTCAATAGGGTTTGGCCAGGAGATCAGGGAGACATAGGATCTCCCTGATCTATTTTTATCTCCTGGGAAAATGAAAAGCGAAAAACTCAAACCCGGCCTTCTTAATTTAGGTTCCCAGCCTATCCTCAAAATGAATAGCAAATTGTGAGATACATTGATGCCAGTTTCGTAAGGGTTGGGTCCATTTTTTAGTAATTTCTGTAGTAGCCAGGTATATTATCTTGGTTAGAGCCTCATCCGTCGGGTAAGTCGTTTTAGTTTTGGTAACTTTCCTAAGCTGACGATGATAGCCTTCAATTATGTTTGTCGTATAAATTATTCTTCTAATTTCATAGGGATATTTAAAATAAGTGGTAAGCTCTAGCCAATTATTTTGTTGCCAGGACTTAATAATGATAGGATGCTTTTTTTTCCATTTTTTTCTTAAAGGCTTCAAATTCAAATTCTGCTTCATCAAGGGTTAATGCCTGGTATACTTTCTTTAAGTCTGCCATGAGTTCTTTTTGCTCTTTGTAGGATACATACTTCATGGAGTTCCTTATTTGATGGATAACGCATAGTTGAATTTCAATCTTGGGAAAAACTGTGTTAATGGCCTATGGAAACCCTGAAAGTCAATCTTTACATGGTCATTACATACCCCTCAGAAACGAGAACTCTCATTTTCTCCTATCCATATACCCAAAACATCTTTGTAGCCATCCATGGTAATGGCTAATACACTATAGGCAGCCTTTTATCCCTTTAACAGGGTATTTCCCACTACACCGCCAGATTACCCAGCGAAGTCTATCATTAGTGGAGTTCCATACTTTCCTACCATATGCTTTGCCACATTTACCGCAGATCACCTTTCCTGAAAAGGGGCTATTGCCCGTTGAATAATCAATCTTACCTATTTTATGTTCTGGAGCAAAAGCTTTTCTCCTCTTCATTTCCAGCCATACCGCTTCCCAGGTGTCTTCATCAATAATTGCTGGATGATTATCCTCAACATAATACTGTGGAATCTGTCTGTCATTATCCATTCTCTTCTTGTTTAAGAAATCAACTGTATACGTCTTTTGTAACAATGCATCACCTTTGTATTTTTCATTACTAAGCATATTCCTAATGCTGTTGGCATACCACTTAGGCTTTTCATTCCAGTTTAAAACCCCATCAGTTTCAAGATCTTTAGCTATGCGGTTGGCGCCTTTACCTTCTAAAAACTCAGTATATTTCCTTCTGCCTATTTTAACTTATTTTTCATTTATATAAGGTTGCCGTTTTCATCCTTATCGTAGCCCAGAAACTTAACGTGGTTAACTATAATTCTCCCCTGCTCAAAACGTCTGCGGATACCCCAGGTGGAATTTTCTAAGATTGAACGGGACTGACTCATCTATGGGACAAGGTACCTGTCCCCTTGTCCCACTTCAGAAACGTCTCAATACACATTTTCTCACCATCAGAACTAACAGTAATTGCCCCTTGTTCATCTGTACGCAGTATCCTAATATCTCTATCAGCTAAGGCATCAAGTACATCTGTATGTGGATGGCCAAAATTATTGCTGCCAACACAAATAACCGCCACATCAGGACTGGACTCATCATAAAATTCAGGGTAAAGTGAACCTTTACTGCCATGGTGCGGGACCTTGACCAATGTCGCCGGTTTTATTTCCCTGTTTTCCATCAGGGTATGTATTCCTTCATTTTCCAGATCACCCATTAATAAAAGGGAAAAATCTTTATACTGGCCTCGCAACACAATAGATTGGTTATTAAAATCTTCTGTTATAAACTCCCCTCCTGGAGGGTGTATTACTCTTATCTTAATACCTTTTTCTATATTTAGGTCCTGTCCGCTTTCTAATGGCACGAGGGGAACTTTTTTAGCACAGGCTAATTGTTTTAAATACTGGTATCTTTCTTCTTGAAAAAGGCTGGCAGGTATTCCAATGAACTGTACTGGCATTTCTTCAACAACTTTTTCCAGGCCTGCTAAATGGTCAGTATCAGGATGGGTGTTTATAACCATAAAAATCCGGCGAATACCCCGGTGATGTAAATAAGGTAAAACCTTCCTGGACCCTACATCACTGGAGTAACTGCCACCCCCATCTACAAGGAGAAATTTACCCTCTGGAGTTTTTAAAAGAATACAATCACCCTGCCCAACGTCAATGAAAACTGCTTCCATAATACCCCGGTTATATATACCTGCTGGAAGGCAGATGTAGACTATAAAAACCGTCATCATGAGTATTCCGGGAACGATAAACCGCTTTTTAATAAGCCCGCTCAAAGAACACGCAATCACAAGTAACCCAGAATAATACAGAACCATCATAATCAAACCCGGTGTAGCTACCCATAAAAAACCTGCTGGTAAATCCCTTAAGAAATTAGACACCACAAGTATTAGTTCAATAATAAAACCAGCAGGATAAAGGAAAACTGAAGCCAGGAATGGTAAAAACCCCGAGAGCATAAAGGCCAGAAACCCCATGATCACTACAGCACCGGCCAGATAAGTTACTATAATGTTACTTACAATAGAAACCGGGGTAAATAGATTAAAATGAAAAGCTATTAAAGGAAGAACAGCTATTTGAGCACAAAAAGGAATAAGCACCAGGTCCAGAACCCGACTCTGGTAGTCCAGTTTTTCTCTAATCAGAGGAAAAAGGTAAACCAGTCCCCAGGTAGCCATAAAAGAAAGCTGGAAAGATATTTTAAAAAGGGCCAAGGGATCTATTATCAGAATAATTGTCCCGGCAATACCCAGGCTGTTTAGAAGCATGTTTTCCCGACCTATATAATAGGCCAGCAGCCCGAGTGAAGCCATAATTGTAGCCCGAATTACTGATATGGGCCAGCCTACCATAGTCCCATATACGAGCAAGAGACTTATACCAATGTAAAATTTAGTCCTACGTGATAAACTAAGAAGCGAAGTAAGCCAGGCAGATAATAGAAGTAAAAAACCGACATGCAGCCCTGAAACAGCAAACATATGTACAATTCCTGTTTTTTGAAAATCGCTGTACTGTTTACTGTCAATGGCTTCTTTTTTACCCAGGAGCATTCCTAAAAGTATTCCCGCTTCTTTTTGAGGAAGAATATTATTAATAAGTTTTTCTCCCTGTAAACGATAAGAATAAATCCAATCACCTATTCCGTGCTGCCGGGATATTATTCTTATGTCACTATCATCTTTCACTGAAAAAATATAATAGATATGATTGTAGGCCAGATAGGTTGGATAATCAAATTCCCCCGGATTACCAGGCTTTTTAGGAGGTTTTAATGTGCCTCGAATTGACACTTTATCACCTTTTTTTGCCCTGCAATCAAAATAGCAAAATACCTGCAGTTTCTTTTGATAAGGTTTATCGTTTTGAGTTTGTAGAATAAAACTGCTCTTTTTTCCGTCGTATTTAGAGAAAGTTTTTACCTCGCCTGAAACTGTAATATTGTTAATCACTGGCAGCTTGTCGGGAAAGTCAATGGCTATTAGATTAACATATAATATTCCTGTCACTAATACTATCAACCCTGTAAAAGCTAATGATGAATATTTTTCATAATATAAACCAACAACCAGCAAAAAAACGCCAAAAAACAGAGCCAGGTAGAACTGCTTAAAATGAGTCAAAATTATTGCTATTGCTAGGAATATAAAAACATAAAACCATGAACGAACCATACCTGTTCCCTTAAATATAAAATTACAACTTTGTAGCTGATATCAACTTACAGCATCACATTCGTAGTTAACCCATGTAAACCGAACTCCCCCCAGGGCCTGCTGGGGGACGAGAGCTAAAAGCAAACTATTCAAGAACCGCCAGGTAAAAACTTTTTCACCGTAATTCCAGAAATATTGAATTAACGAAAAAGCGAAGCTTTTTCAACAATAACTATTTTCTATTCTCTAAAAACCCAGCACCATCATTCACCTGACACATATGCTGTCCTTGATATCTTCAAACCGTTTATCGCCTATCCCACTGACATTTTTTATATCTTCAATTCGTTTAAAAGCACCCTGTGTACTTCTGTATTCAACTATACGCTGTGCCAGAGTAGGACCTATACCAGTAAGTTTATCATCCATTTCCCTGGCAGAAGCAGTATTTATATTTATTTTACCCATCTTTGAATATGAAACAGTATTTGAACCGGCTACAGCATTATTTTCTGTAGGAGACTCCCCTTCAGCAGGGACCATAATGGTCTCTTCATCCTGCAGGACCCGGGCCATATCCAGGAACCGGAGTTCAGCCTTTTCAAGAGTACCTCCGGCCATTTCAATCGCTTCATAAAGACGGGAACCTTCTTGCAATTCATATACTCCAGGGTTTTTTACCTCTCCACAAACGTATACCTTAATATCAATATCCTTAATATCAGTTTCCTTAATATTACCCTCATCTGTGATACCTGTATCTGTTCTGGTTTCCTGGTCCTCTACTGAAGTAGTAAGAAGTATTTCCTGGCCTTTATTTTTGATATCACTGTATTTAACTCCTGCTACAAAGGAAACTACGAGTAACACGGCCAGAAATGATATTAGGCGTTTATCAGTATTCCACATTTTTTTCACCTCAACATTGTTATTCGCTATTTTCCGTTAAATTCCTCCATATATACCATGTTTATGGTATATAAATCAGATTACGGTAATAAAAAAAACTGGCATCCAATTATGCCAGTTTTTTATTTATTGCACTTTTATCCCTCTTATTCACAAGAATAAATGCTTGATCCCAGGATCAAAATAACTATTTTCTATTTTTATCATTCTTCTCCGCCCATTTTCTCCTCTATGTATTCTCTAAGCTTTTCAATTGCATCTTCCAGACTTCGTGCAACGCCTCCGTCTGCTATTCCAAGTACAGGTGAAACACATTGCCACTGCCATGATGGAACAGTACCAAATTCTTCAGAATCATCATATTCTATTATATATACTGTAAAATTATCCCAGCTTTTATAAGCTCCATCCAGGCTTTTTGTTAATATTATATCATCATTAATCATTATGTTATCGGGAGTATCCATTTTCATCTTCTCCTATTCAGCATAGTTATTTACAATAATTTTAAGACGGTATACACCTGACTATAACTTTATCAGGAGTATTTTCAGGCACTGTGGCTTCTAAATTAAAACCATTTGATATAGCATCGGTTAATAATTCCAAAGTAGTAATTCCAAAAATAGAAAAAAATGTAGATGCCTTTAATTTCTTTCGGGTAATGGTACAGGTATCACCTGATGTCAAATAAAAAACTTCTTTCAAATCTATGGCGCTTGCTCCCATAGCAATTATCTCAAATGATTGTTTATTCTCAATACATTCTTTAACTTCTGCCTGAGATTCAAACTCTATATCTTCTAACATAAAAGATGCCATACTTTAACCTCCATAAATAGTTTTTTTTAAATGTTCTTTTAAATATACTCAAAATCCTTCTTTTTACCATGTTTTATCCAATTGGTACTCCTTTCTATTAGCTTTAGAGACTAATTATAAAAATTTGCCACCAATATTTATAAGTCTTGTGAAAAAATATCAAAAGCATTTGTTCCTGTGGATGAAGGGAAAGCGAATTTTAGCAAGATAAAATGAAAGAAAGTGACAGTAGTTCTGCCACTTTCTTTCGCCATGTTAGTTATTTTAACAATTGACAATTGCCTGGGTCTTTAAAGATTAAAACCACATCCTCCAGAATTCTATCTTTTTTCATAGCTTGCACACATACTTTCATCTTCAGAATTACCGCTTGTTACATTACTAACTGGAGCAACCCGAATTGCCTGCAGATTACAATAATTTCCATCTGCACAATGTTTACAGCTAGTAATGGAACATTTAATGGTTTGTTGTCCTTGCTTTTCCATTTTAGTACCTCCTAATATCTTATTTCATTATAGTTTTTTCTTTTAGTTTAATTTTATTATTGATAATTATGGTGCTTAAGGTAATTTGCATATTTATGTATTAACGGTAAAATCGTATAAATTAATGAATATTCACTGCACCAGAAAAACAGAAGTGAATTAAGCTATTTTCTGACTGTTATTATATATTTATTCAATGTTTTAATAGCCTGAATTTTATTTTTAACATGAAAATTAGTATAAAGATGTTTTCACCCCTCTGATATTGTTGACTTTGCTCAATAATTATCATATAATTGCTTATGGCAATTTAATACATTAAAGACTGTGAACCGGAGTAGTAGACAGGCACATTACAGAGAGCCGCCGGCAGGTGGAAGACGGCATAAATCTGTTGAACTCGCCGGGGAGTTTCACAGGTGATATTAGCCTGTGGCGGAAAATTTCGTTATAATCATGAGTGGACATATTATGTGGGGCTATGGCGCAGTTGGGAGCGCGCTTGAATGGCATTCAAGAGGTCGTGGGTTCGAATCCCACTAGCTCCACCATTTTTATATATTTTTGTCAATGATGGGTGGTACCGCGGGAAATAAACTCTCGTCCCTGGCCGGGATGAGAGTTTTTATTTTATTTTGTTATTTTCAACAAGAAGGAGGCCTGTTATGGATAACAGATACAATTTTAAATCCATTGAAGCCAAGTGGCAAAAATACTGGGAAGAAAAACAGATCTTTAAAGTGGATGAAGACCCGGAAAAACCAAAATACTATGACCTGGAGATGTTTCCTTACCCTTCAGGCAACCTGCATATGGGGCATGTTCGCAATTATGCCATAGGGGACGTAGTTGCCCGTTTTAAGGGTATGAATGGCTTTAATGTGCTACACCCCATGGGATGGGATGCATTTGGTCTACCAGCAGAAAATGCAGCTATTAAAAACAGTATTCACCCATCTAAATGGACCAATTCTAATATTGAAAATATGAAGAAGCAGCTTAAAGGTTTGGGGATAAGCTATGATTGGGATAGAGAAGTTGCTACATGTAAACCTGACTACTACAAATTTACCCAGTGGATGTTTTTAAAACTTTATGAAAATAACCTGGCTTATAAGAAAAAATCGGCCGTCAACTGGTGCCCTTCCTGTCAGACGGTTCTTGCCAATGAACAGGTCGTAGATGGAGCCTGTGAACGTTGTGAAGCCACAGTAGAAAAAAAGCAACTGGAACAGTGGTTTTTCAAAATCACTGATTATGCTCAAAGACTCTTAGATGACCTGGAAATGCTACCTGGTTGGCCGGAAAAAGTTAAGATTATGCAGAAAAACTGGATTGGGCGCAGTGAAGGCTGCTAGTTCTCAATGCCTATAGATGGTACTGATGAAGCTATGAGTGTATTTACTACCCGCCCGGACACTGTATTTGGAGTAACATATATGGTTTTAGCTCCAGAACATCCCCTGGTTGAAATTATTTCCAGGGATAAACCTCAGGAAGATGAAGTAAAAGCATTTGTTAACCGTATGAAGCTTATTAAAGAAATTGACCGCACTTCAACTGAAGCTGAAAAAGAAGGAGTGTTTACAGGAGCTTACGCAGTCAACCCTATGAACGGTGAAAAAGTTCCCATCTGGATTGCCAATTATGTTCTCATGGATTATGGTACAGGAGCCATTATGGCTGTTCCTGCTCATGACCAGAGGGACTTTGAATTTGCTAAAAAATACGATATTCCTATACGTGTAGTAATAAAAGGTGCAGATTCACCCCTGGACGCGGATGAACTAATTGAAGCATACACGGGTGATGGGAAAATGGTAAACTCTAGACAGTTTGATGGTCTTTCAGTAAAAGAAGGTAAAAAACAGATAATAGATTACATGGAAAAATCATCTATCGGGATAGGTACAATAAACTACCGCCTTCGTGACTGGTTGATATCACGACAGCGTTACTGGGGAGCTCCGATACCAATTGTGTATTGTGAAAAATGTGGTACCGTCCCCATTCCAGAATCAGATCTTCCGGTATTACTACCAGAAGATGTTGAATTTAAACCATCTGGTGAATCTCCACTTAATTATGTGGAAAGTTTCTATAAAACCACTTGTCCCATTTGTGGCAAGGAAGCCCGGCGAGAAACTGATACTATGGATACCTTTGTATGTTCATCCTGGTATTTTGATCGTTACTGCAGTCCTCATGATAGCAGCCTGCCTTTTTCAAAGGAAGCAGTAGATTATTGGATGCCTGTTGATCAATATATTGGTGGAGTAGAACATGCCATATTACATCTCATGTATGCACGTTTCTTTACCAAGTTCCTTTATGACATTAATATGCTTTCCTGCCAAGAGCCTTTTACCAGGCTGCTTACACAGGGTATGGTACTTAAAGACGGCTCTAAAATGTCTAAATCTAAAGGTAACGTAGTTAGTCCGGAAGAAATAATAAAGACTTATGGTGCAGATACTGCAAGATTGTTTATCCTTTTTGCTTCACCACCTGAAAGAGATTTGGAATGGAGTGATCAAGGAGTAGAAGGTTCATATCGTTTTCTCAACCGCATCTGGCGCCTGGTATTGGAATACGCCGATAGCATTAAAGATGTATATATTCCTGAAAGTTTTAAAGAACTGGATATTGAGACCAAAAAACTTCACTTTAAGACTCATGCTACTATAAAGAAGGTAACTGAGGATATCGAAGAGCGTTTTAATTTTAATACCGCCATCAGTGCCATAATGGAACTCTCCAACACTCTAAACAGTTATAAAAAAATAAAAAACCAGGACTATGGTGTTGTTAAGGAAGCAATCAACAATTTACTGCTGCTCTTAAGTCCTTTTTGCCCACACATCTGTGAGGAACTATGGCATATTATTGGAAATAAAGATAGCATTTGCCAGCAATCCTGGCCCAAATATGACCCTGCCGCTCTTGTACAGGATGAGATAGAAGTGATTATTCAAATTAATGGCAAAGTAAGGGATAAAATAAATGTCCCTGCAGATTCGTCCGAAAGTGAACTCAGACAAACTGCTCTGCAAAATACTAAAGTTATGCAGCTAACCAAAGGTAAAAAGATTATAAAATCAATAGTAGTTCCAGGTAAACTGGTCAATATAGTAGCAAAATAAAAGGTAATATATTTGTAAATAACTATATAAAACCGGGTGTAGTTTACAGCACCCGGTTTTTATCCTTTAAGTAATAGTTTAATTCCTGTTACTTGACGTCTTGTATAGCTACTTCCCTGGCATCTCCCCACAGATTCTCCAGATTATAATACTCCCTCTCTTCCTGGCGGAAAATATGAAGTATCGTTGAACTATAATCAAGAACTGCCCATAGTCCCTGCTGGCACCCCTCTTTTCGAGTAGGCACTACATTATATTCCTTAAGAGTTTTCTCAACATTATCAGCAATACTCTTTACCTGTATGATGTTCCTTCCACCAGCAATAACAAAATAATCAGCTATAACAGTAAGGTCCTTTACATCTAAAATAACTACATCAACTGCCTTTTCTTCCAGGCAGGCACCAGCAATTATCTGCACCAGTTTGTCTTCGTTAATCAAACACACCCCTCCTATTTTTTTTATCAGAAATAAAGCATCATATATACCTTATCCCCACAATAACATTAAAAAATGATTTCTTACTAAAACCGTCCTCGGGTGAAGTATTCTTCCCTGATCTATACAATATTTTATTGTTGATTCCAACCCAACCAGCATTCCCTGGTCAAGATTTCTAAAAGCCAGGCATTTAAGCCTTTCAATTCCGGGATAATCTCGACCCGGTTCAATCATGTCAGCTAGAAAAATAATTTTATCCATCTCTTTCATTTCCACTGAGCCAAGTGTATGGAATTTCACCGCATTGAGTATTTCTTCATCATTTATTCCCACTTCTTTTTTTAACAAATGTGCTCCTACCGGAGCATGCAGCAAGTCAGGAACCTGCCTGTCTACTTCATTTTCAATAAGATTATTCTCTTCAGCAATAGCAAGTAACTGGTCTCCTGATATACCTTTAGCATAATCATGCAAAAGACCAGTAAGATAAGTTTTATTAGTATCAACCCCGTAATAATCAGCCAGATCCCTTGCTACGTTAGCCACCCGTAGCGAATGTTTAAAACGTTTCTCTGACAACCTGAACCTGATTATGCTGGTTGCTTCTTTATCACCAAGCATTTTATGTTCCCTCCTCCCTATATAAACCGTGCTTATAAATGTAACACTCTACTTCGGGAGGTAAAAGATATTTTATAGGTTTATTGTTTAAAACCCGCTCCCTTATTTCACTGGATGAAATATCAAGCCCCGGTACCTGTAATTGTATTAAATTTCCCCATAAAGAAGAAGGTAACCCGGACAGGGCTTTATCATCCTTATTGATATTATACCCGGGACGAGTTACTACAATGAACTTACACATTGTTACCAGTCTCTCAACATCCTTCCACGTATCCATGTAGAAAAGGCAATCGGCACCCATAATAACGTAAATATTCACACCCGGATAATCTTTAAGACAATAATCAACGGTATCAATAGTATAGGAATAGCCCTTTCTTTCCATTTCCATAGGAGAGATTTCAAAGAAGGAATTATCACGAA
>DAOUSQ010000111.1 GCA_030627145.1 Syntrophomonadaceae bacterium
GACGTGCTGATGGTATTATTAAAACCTTATCTAGAGAAAACATATTCCTGGCATATTCTGCAGCCATAAGATGACCATAGTGAATAGGATCAAAAGTACCTCCAAAAATACCCAGGGATTTAACTTCGTTCAATATTTTCCTCCTGCTTTTATAACATAATTCCATAATTACATTACATTATTACGGTATTTATGTTAGTTCTATCTTAGCTAAATGATACCTGTACAACAAAAAAAATGCAAATAAGCATTAATTGGTTTATACATGTTTTCTAACCGGGGGTATTTATAGCAAATTTTTATTAAAACCTCTATAATAATAAATACAACTTTCGCACTTGACAGAATAATATTTTTTTATTCCATAAAAAGTATTATTTAAGTGATAGGTGAAAGGTTAGACGTGAGATGTAAAAATCCCCGTTCCCTGTAGGCGCAAACCCGCGTGTTTGCTCGGGGGTAAAGTGGAACGTTAGACGTAAGGCAAATAATCATTAACTTAGCAGAATTTGATTACAAGAACTCCTAACACCTTACTTATTATTCTCAGGCAAAAAATATCCATATTTTATTACTTCAAATTAGGTATTGTTAACTGCAAAAGTTGAGTTAATAACTAGAAAGGCTTTTTTATGAAAAAAGAAATTACTATTGTATTCCACAATGAAGGTCTGCGCAGTTATATTGAAGTTGATTTATGCGCTGAATGTCCCCGTCAGGATGATAAAGGTTGTTGTGGTTATTATTCACCGGTATTTTATCCCAGTGATTTTGCCTACCTTTTAATTCACAAGCCTGATTTAATAGATTATATATTTAAAATCAAAGACATAACCATACTCGATGCTTCAGTAACAGTTAACAACACCATTGATGGGGAAAGCTATCGCTGTTATTTTCATAGTAAAGACCAGGGATGCTTTTTAGATCAAAAACTCAGGGAATCTGTATGCCGGCACTTTGTATGCCCGGGTATTGACTGGGAAAAAGAAGAAAGTTTGAGACATTGGAAAGATTTCTTTTCCAAGCTTTCTGATTATGAGATTGCTCTTAATAACAAAATAGCTTCTGCATTAAAAGCCAAAGGATTGACTCTAAGACAGGATAATATGAGAAGGACATTTTTTCAAGAACTGCTTATACTGTATAAAGAAGAAACCAACAATCTGCCATCATTTTTTTCTAAATACCCACCGATTGAAAATGCCAAACTTATCCGGGAAATAAAATATGGAAAAGACTGGCCTCTTTAAGGTATAATATCAGGCTGAGGAGTAAAATAAGTTACTGATCTTTAATACATACCAAAAATAATATAGAAAAAGCTGAAAAATTAATTGTGGATTTTAAACTCTTAATTATCAGGATACATAGTGGAAAATTTTATTCTATTTAAATTAGACTATTGTATTTAATCTAATGAATAGAGAAATTTTTGGGGGGTATTTTTTTTGAAGTGGGATGGTAACAGGAAGATATATGATAGTGTACTTGAAACTATTGGACGTACCGCTATGATCAGGTTGAATAAAATTTCTTCTGATATTAATGCTGATATTTGTATTAAATTAGAGTATTCCAATCCAAGTGGAAGTTTAAAAGATCGAGTTGCCCACACAATAGTTGAAAGAGCAGAACAAAGAGGAGAATTAAAACCCGGTATGATACTGCTCGAAGGTACTACAGGCAATACAGGCATAGCTACAGCTATGGTAGGTGCAGCCAAGGGTTACAGGGTTATTATAGTCATGCCAGAGGGTATGAGCGAAGAAAGAAAAAAAATAATTCGTGCCTATGGTGCAGAATTAATTCTTACACCCGGAGCAGAAACAGATGTTGACCTGGTGTTAGAAGAAGTGGAAAAAATAAAGGAAAAATACGGCAGTCAGGTATTTGAAATAGGTCAATTTTGCCGTGAGGATAACCTTAATGCTCATATAGATAATACTGCCCCGGAAATCTGGGAACAAACCGAAGGAAAAATAGATGTTTTTATAATGTGTCAGGGTACAGGTGGTACTGTAACCGGCAATGCAAAATACCTGAAAAAAAGGAATCCAGACATTAAAGTATTTGTTTCAGAACCAGAGGAATCACCAATACTGTCATATGGCCGAATCGGTCAGCATAAAATACAGGGAATAGCAGACGGTCTGATACCTGAGATTCTTGATCTCCAATATATTGATGGAATAGTCCTGGTCAGTTCTGATGAATCCATACAAATGGCACGAGAAGTGGCAAGTAAAGAGGGAATATTTTGTGGCATTTCTTCGGGATGTAATATAGCAGCAGCTAAAAAGGTCGCCGGAAAATATCCGGATAAAAAATGCATTGTTACTATGGTAAATGATAACGGTCTGCGCTACTTATCAACCGAATTATGCGGAACTACAAACGAAAGAGAGACCCTTGACCGTGAATATGCTCTAAGTAAAAATGATCTAGAAACACTCGCCCAGTATAATTTTGAAATAATAAAATAAATGAAGCAGGAGGGAAAGCTGGACTTACCTCCTTTCTTTATTTACCCTCTGGCACTCTTTGCCAAGTTTTTCCAAATACTCCATGGTTTCAGCGAAGGGTTCACCAAAATAATGAATAACAGCTACTCAGGTAAGAATTCTAATCTCTTCTTCAGTTAAAGTATCTTCAATAATATAATACATTTGCGAAGTTTGCCATATTACCTTTCGTATATCTGTAGTCTTGAAATAAATCAAAGTAGCTTCAGAGCCATTAGTTTCCGCATCATTGCTCCTGAAATTATAAGAAAAAGCAGTAATGCGGACTATGTGGTTTTCGTTAATAACTAAACTTTTTTTGCCCTTTTTTCGTTTTGCATGAAGTTAATGATTTCTCAAATGGACTTTTTGCAGTGGAATCAAAATTAGTGATTCAGCCCGTGATTATACCCTTTCTTAATAACGCTGTAGAAGTATAATAAATTCATACATCACATTTTCTCTCCACATGAGCCCTTTTAAGAGTTAAGAGCTCATATTCATGTTTTAGGATCATTAAAATTTGCCGTTTATTTTTTTTTGCAAAAATAGCAGTTTATTCATTTAATAATATGAATTACAATTAAATATATGTCTTGTTTTGTCTAATAAAGAAATAAATAATACGGTATAAGCTATTAACCTAAGGGAGGGCCATTTTTCATGGAAAATAAGACGGAAAAAGGTAAAGTTATAGTTGTTACCTCTGGCAAAGGAGGTGTAGGAAAAACTACTACTGTAGCCAATGTTGGAGCTTCATTAGCTAAATTGGGGTATAAAGTAATTGTCATGGATTTAGATATAGGCTTAAAAAAACTTGACTTAATACTTGGCCTGGAAAACAGGGTTATATATGACATAGTACAGGTAATAGAAGGTGAATGTACTCTAAAACAAGCACTGGTCAAAGATAAACGTTTCCCTGAGCTTTATATGCTGCCTGCTGCTCAGACCAGAAATAAGGATGAGGTAACCCCAGAACAGATTAAACACCTTTGTAATCAATTAAAACCAGAATTTGATTTTATTTTTATTGACTGCCCGGCAGGTATTGAACAGGGATTTAAAAATGCTATTGCTGCTGCTGATAAAGCCATTGTAGTTACCAACCCCGAGGTATCGGCTGTAAGGGACGCTGATCGAATCATTGGCATGCTCGAATCAGCTGAGTTTAACGATATTAAACTGGTAATAAATCGTTTACAATCTGAAATGGTCAAAAGAGGAGACATGCTCAGCATTGAAGACCTGCTGGAGCACCTATGTATTGATTTAGTAGGAGTTGTTCCAGAAGATAATAATGTTATCATATCTACGAATAAGGGTGAACCTATTATTCTAAATGAACGTTCTAATGCTGCCATTGCTTTTAATAATATTGCCCAACGTTTAACAGGGGAAAAAGTAGATTTTCTAAAATTTGATGACCAATCCTTCTGGAACAAACTAAAAAGTATGGGACGCAACTTATTCCATGGTAATTAAAGGGGGTTAGAAAATGTTGGATTTCTTGAAGCAGATTTATTCCAGGGAAAATACCTCCAGCCGAAAAAAAGCAAATGATCGTTTAAGACTGGTATTAACTCACGATCGTTTAGGTACTTCAACACAATTTATGGACACATTAAAGGAAGAAATTATCCAGGTTATTGCCAGGCATGTTGAAATAGAAGGTACCCCAGAAGTAACTTTTATGAACGAGGGAAGACGTTCAGCCCTGGATATAAATATTCCCTTAAAAGGTAGGTAGTAGTTTAATAATGATTAAAATAAA
>DAOUSQ010000038.1 GCA_030627145.1 Syntrophomonadaceae bacterium
ACCTTTCAAAACCGCATTTCTATTTACAAATGGTTGCGGGAGTCGGACTTGAACCGACAACCTTCGGGTTATGAGCCCGACGAGCTACCAACTGCTCCATCCCGCGTTGAGAACGTCCAATATTCAAAGCATCAACGTAAAAAGCCAATATGAATTTGACGTGCTGTACTATTGTATATTTATTTAGATATTATGTCAAACCTGAATCCGTGACCAAACTATGCTAAAAGTACTCGAAATATCAAGCAAAACAGGGTAAAATAGAATAAATAGAGGTAAAACCTGTATTTAAAATATTCGTCCGAGGTGTTGAGCTTGAAATTTACGATTGAATATACCGACCTGGATATTACTCCAAGCTACAGAATTTTTTGAGACCGAGGTGTAAGTCCCTGGTGAAAAAAAGAGAAAAAAGTTTAATGATATTAGAAGCATTACAATCGCAGTACCCGGATGCTGGTACTATGCTTGATTATGGATCGATTTTTGAACTGGTACTGGCAGTACTGTTATCTGCTCAAAGTACTGACAAACAAGTTAACCGGGTTACAAGGGAACTTTTCAAAAGGTACAATACACCAGGTGATTTTGCCAGAATAGATTTATCTGAACTGAAAGAAATGATAAGGGGAGTCGGACTGTACAGGAACAAGGCCGAAAACATTAAAAAGCTATCAATAATGCTCATGGAAGAATTCAATGGGCAGATACCACAGGATTTTGATTCTCTTATGCGTCTGCCAGGCATAGGTAGAAAATCAGCCAATGTTATACTCTCGGTTGGTTTTAATAAACCGGGCCTGGGAGTGGATACCCACGTACACCGGGTAGCAAATAGACTTGGCCTTGTAACAGAAAACAGACCTGAAAAAACAGAATTTAAACTCAAAAGACTTCTGCCTGAAGAAAAATGGGGACAGGCCCATTATTTATTGATATATCACGGGCGAAGTGTATGCAGGGCTCGAAAACCTGAATGTAATAAATGTGTTGTAGAAGAGTTATGTAAAAAGATTATTATATAAAAAACATGGTAATAATCAATGTGTATAGTTGTCTTCAGGTAAAGCTATATGCTAAAATTAAAAGCGATTTTTAAAAGAATATTTGATTCCACTGTGAAAAGTCCGTTATTATCTCTTCCCGGGGAGACTCCAGTCTCCCCGGGAAGCAGGATGCTAATTCTTCGGCATTTAACGCGGAAGCTAAAGCATCCGCTACAGATAGTTTTGACGCGGAAGCTAAAGCATCTGCTACAGATAGTTTTGATGCGGAAGCTAAAGCATCTGCTACAGATTAATATAGAAAAATTATAAAAGTTTTAGGTTTTTGCAGGGAAATCAATATTTTAATTTCATATACATGTGGGTTGTGAACGGGACAGTAGTCGAAAAATAAGGTTTGAAAGCGAGTTCGGATAAGGTGAAAGCCGGGCACCGTTTTTCGTATGAAGATCACCCGGGAGCCTTTTAATTCGAACAGCTATAGGATCAGTAGGATTGAACGTTACTTGCGTTACAAAGTTTTGAGTGGCACTCCACACGGAGTGTTAACAGGGTGGTACCGCGGAAGAATACCTTTCGTCCCTTGGGACAAAGGTGTTTTTTAATTTAATAGATTGAACGGGTATAAAAAAATAAAAAATTAATATAATGAGGTGTATTAAAATGGCCAAAGGCAAATATGATGGTACATTAAATCTTCCCAGGACCGATTTTCCCATGAGAGCAAATCTTCCCAAAAGAGAACCAGAGATAGAGGCATTCTGGGAAAATAATGACATATACCACAGGGTACAGGAAAAAAATAATGGCAGGCCAATGTTCATATTACATGATGGGCCTCCCTATGCCAATGGGGATATTCATCTTGGGCATACCTTAAATAAGGTTTTAAAAGATATAATTGTTAAACATAAATCCATGACAGGGTTTAATTCTCCATATGTCCCGGGGTGGGATACCCATGGACTGCCTATTGAGCAGCAGGCAATCAAAAACATGGGACTTGACCGCCATAGAACTGATGTAGTGGAATTCAGAAAACATTGTAAAGAATATGCACTTAAATATGTGGATATCCAGAGAGAACAATTTAAACGGTTGGGAGTTCGGGGAGATTGGGATAATCCTTACATAACCCTGGCGCCTGAATTTGAGGCAGTTCAGGTCAAGGTTTTTGGAGAAATGGCCCAAAAAGGTTACATTTATAAAGGACTTAAACCGGTTTACTGGTGCGGCAGCTGTGAGACTGCTCTGGCAGAAGCAGAAGTCGAATATGGTGATAAAGTATCTCCTTCAATATATGTAAAATTCTCTATTAAAGATGGTAAAGGCTTAATACCAGAAGATGCCTTTATTATTATCTGGACCACCACACCGTGGACTATACCAGCTAATACAGGTATTTCAATTCATCCGGATTTTGACTATGTACTGGTCGAAGTTTCAGGAGAAAAATACCTGGTAGCCAGGGGACTGCTTAAAGAAGTAAGCAGTGAACTCGACTGGAATGAATATGAGATAATTAAGGAATATAAAGGGAAAGAACTGGACAGGGTGGTTTGCAGGCATCCCTTCTTTGAGCGCGATTCTCTTGTTATCCTGGGTACACATGTAACACTCGAAGCGGGTACCGGATGTGTTCATACAGCCCCCGGTCACGGTGAGGACGATTTTTATGCCGGGCAGGAATATGGCCTTGAAATAATATCTCCAATAGATGACAGTGGGAAATTTACCAGTGAAGCCGGAAAATTTGAAGGCTTATATGTTCATGATGCCAATGAGGAAGTAATTAAAGAGCTAAATGACAGGGGAGTGCTGCTTAAACAATCAAATTACGAGCACCAGTATCCACACTGCTGGAGGTGTAAGAATCCCATCATTTTCCGGGCAACTGAACAGTGGTTTGCTTCTATTGATGGTTTTCGCCAGGAAGCTTTAAATGCCATTGATAGTGTTAGATGGATACCTGCCTGGGGACATGAAAGAATATATAATATGGTAAGAGACCGTAGAGATTGGTGTATTTCCCGGCAGCGGACCTGGGGAGTTCCTATTCCAATATTCTATTGTGAGTCATGTGGTAAAGCTATTATTAATGATGAGACTATAGAGAAAGTCAGTAAACTTTTTGCAGAACATGGTTCTGATATATGGTTTATCAAGGAAGCAAAAGATTTGTTGCCTGAAGGGTTCAAGTGTGAAAACTGTGGTGGAGATGAATTCCGTAAAGAAAGCGACATAATGGATGTGTGGTTTGATTCTGGATCGAGTCATATGGCTGTATTAGAAACCCGTGATGATTTAAGGTGGCCGTCAGAAATGTACCTTGAGGGAAGCGACCAGCACAGGGGTTGGTTTAATTCTTCACTGTCCACATCGGTTGCAGTAAGAGGTGTAGCACCTTATAAAAATGTTCTAACCCATGGATTTGTGGTAGATGAAGAGGGCCGGAAAATGTCCAAATCACTGGGCAATGTTATTGATCCCCTTAAACTTATTAAAGAGATGGGGGCAGATATTCTACGCCTGTGGGTGGCCTCTGCTGATTACCGGAACGATGTATCTGTATCAAAAAATATTATTAGACAGAGTGCTGAAGCATATCGCAAGATAAGAAATACATGCAGGTTTATTCTGAGCAATCTGTTTGACTTTGACCCCGATAAAGAAAGAATAGAATATGAAAAACTTACTGAACTTGATAAATGGGTACTGCAGAAACTGGATAAGCTCGTTAGAAGGGTGAATAAAGCATATGACGATTATGAATTTCATGTAGTATTCCATTCAGTTCATAATTTCTGTACTGTTGAACTCAGCAACATATATTTTGATATATTAAAAGATAAGCTTTATTGTTCCCACCCGGAAGATCCGGAGAGGAAAGCAGCACAAACAGTACTTTATGAGTTGATTAACACCCTGGTAATTATGCTTACTCCGATCCTGGCTTTTACCAGTGAAGAAATCTGGAGCCATTTAAGAAAGGAAAACCAACCAGAAAGTGTTCAATTAATGGATTTTGTTCAACCCAGAGACGAATATATCAATGATGAAATTGAAACCAGGATAGATAGGATACTTGAGGTTCGAGAAGTAGTAACAAAAGCTCTGGAAGAGGCACGGAGCAGGAAGGTAATAGGCCATTCACTGGGTGCCTGGGTGACTATTTATGCAGACCAGCAGTGGTTAGAGATATTAAACACTATGAAGCGTTTGGACAAAGTATTCATAGTCTCCAGGGCTGACCTGAAAAAGGCTGAAGAGCGCCCAGATGATGTTATGGAACTGGAGCAGGTACCGGGTATATGGGTTACAGTAAAAGGTGCCGAAGGAGATAAGTGTGAACGCTGCTGGGTGATTGATAGCTCAGTGGGTGAGAATGAAAAGTATCCTACTTTATGTGCGAGGTGTGCCCGGGTAGTCGAAGAATTAGAGGGATAGGAGGGGCAGGTGTGGAAGAAGGGAAACGCCTGATAATAACAGTTCTGGGTCATGATAGAGTGGGGATAATTGCCACGATATCTAATGTTCTTGCTGATGCAAATATCAACATTCTTGATATCAGCCAGACTATATTGCAGGGATTTTTTACCATGGTAATGGTTGTTGATAGTTCATCAAGTAAGATTGATATTGTTGAACTCAGGGAAGTATTAAAGCAAAAAGGTAGGGAAATGGAGCTTCAAATAACTGTTCAGCATGAAGACATTTTTAAATTTATGCATAGAATCTAAACAATCAATTGAGTCAATATAGGGCAGCTAAAAGCAGCAGGGGAAAGTTTACTTTCCCCTTTTTACTATAGGATTGTTATTAAGATATTATTATCAGCTATAAAAATTTTAAAAGGAGTGTTATTATGCCTTTTAGTATAAGTAAAGACGAAATTCTAGAAACGGTTCATATGCTACAGACAGAAAACTTGGATATCAGGACCATAACAATGGGAATTAATATACAGGACTGCAGGGGAACCAGTGGTAGTGCAACAGGAACAAAAATTTACGATAAAATTCTTAAATATGCTAAGGACCTGGTTAAAGTTGGTGATGGTATTGAGAAAGAGTATGGTATACCTATAATTAATAAGCGGATATCAATAACTCCGGTTTCAATGGTTGCAGATGGTCTAAATAGGGATGATATGATTGAAATCGGGAAATATCTTGAAAAAGCTGCACAAGAAGTCGGAGTGAATTTCTTAGGAGGATTTTCTGCTCTGGTACATAAAGGTTTTACCCGGGGAGATACGGCTTTAATAGATGCTATTCCCGAGGTTATGTCGACTACCGAGCGGGTTTGTTCTTCGGTTAACGTTGGCACTACGAAATCCGGTATTAATATGGATGCAGTATATAAAATGGGTAGAATTATAAAACAAACGGCTGAATTAACTGGTGAAAAAGACGGTTTGGGTTGTGCTAAACTGGTTGTTTTTTGTAACGCAGTAGAAGATAATCCTTTTATGGCAGGTGCTTTTCATGGGCCCGGGGAACCCGAATCTACATTAAATATAGGAATAAGTGGTCCAGGGGTAGTGTTAAATGCAGTAAAAAAATATCCGGATATAGAATTTGGTGAACTGGCTAATATAATTAAGAACACTTCCTTTAAAATAACCCGTACAGGTGAATTGGTGGGCAGAACGGCATCAAAAAGGTTGGGTGTTCCTTTTGGAATAGTAGACCTGTCACTGGCGCCTACCCCTGCTGTAGGAGACAGTATAGCAGATATATTTGAAGCAATGGGATTGGAAAGGGCAGGTACACATGGAACTACTGCTGCACTGGCAATGTTAAATGATGCGGTAAAAAAAGGTGGAGCAATGGCCTCTTCTTATGTGGGTGGTCTTTCCGGGGCATTTATTCCCGTAAGTGAAGACGCAGGGATGATCGATGCGGTAGCAGCTGGAGCTATGTCAATAGATAAACTTGAAGCTATGACATGTGTCTGTTCTGTCGGACTGGATATGATAGCGGTACCGGGAGATACTCCGGCTGATACAATTTCAGCTATAATTGCCGATGAAGCTGCTATAGGAATGATAAACAGAAAAACTACTGCGGTAAGAATAATCCCGGCACCAGGTAAAAAAGATGGCGATTGGGTTGAGTTTGGAGGGCTCCTGGGGCGTGCACCAGTAATGAAAGTAAACCAGTATTCATCAGCAAAATTTGTTGGACGTAAAGGCAGAATACCGGCTCCAATACATTCATTAAATAACTAAATCGATGGTACTGTAGCTTAATTAAACTATAATTTTACTATAATATGGTTGGAAGTTTACAATTATTCAGTATTATTTAAGACACCCAGGCGTTTATTATCTATGGTGAAATATGCTATATCTTACAGAAATTTCATCTGCAAGATTAAAGAATAATAACTTGATACGGTGGAGTTCTGTAGTGTAATTACGAATTGTATTGACATAATAATCGACTCATTCAAAAAAATTTACATACGGCAGTATAAAAACAGGTATTTAAGAATGAGTATTTGGAATAATATTAATATAGAAACCGGAGGAGAATTACTGTGCAAAAGGAGACAGGACCGGTTGAAAAAAACAGGTATCTTAAAGAACTGAATCATAAAGTAGATAAAATATCGTTAAATATGGAAAAACTAGGGATTGCAGAATATATTGAAATGCTTAATAATCCCAGGCGTTTATTCTATATAAATTTCTGGGCAGGAATAGCCCGTGGATTCGGAATGGCTATAGGATTTACTATACTGGCAGCTATAGTAATATACATACTACAGAAAATGATTATTTTAAATGTACCGTTAATTGGTGATTTCATAGCTGATATTGTTGAAATTGTCCAGAACCAGCTAAAAGTTGGAGGAACGGTTTTCAAATCAACTGGTGGAAAGATATGAGGTGGTAGTAATTGGATTCTCAAAGTAGATTGCTTGCTAAAAAAGATGAATTAGAACAATTGATAAGAGAAAAAAAGGAAAACATCATGGTCCCGATAACTGAATCCACATATGAATTGTCAATGTATGACCAGCATCCTGCTGATATTGCTTCTGAAGTATATGAAAGGGAAAAGGATTGTGGGCTAATAGAAATGTTGGAATTAGAACTGGAGAAGGTAAATGATGCCCTGAACAACTGCAGTAAAGGGCAGTATGGTATCTGCGAAGAATGTGGGAAGCCTATTGAACCAGCTCGCCTCGATCGATTGTTAAATACTACTCTCTGTGCCAGTTGTGCCAGAATAAAGCAGGATAAATTTACCCGCCCGGCAGAGGAAGATATTTCTTCACCCGGTGATATGTCAGATGAAGGGGAAACATTCCAGATTGCGGGTTATGAATTCTACGAATAGACGATTAACTGCTGAAAATACTTGTGATTTTTACTACAAACATAGCCAGCTAATGTTGATTCCACTGCGAAAAGTCCGTTATTATATCTCGTAGGGGAGACTCCAGTCTCCCCGGAAATCAGGATGCCAGTTCTTCCATGAAAAACGCGGAAGCTGAAGCATCCGCTACAGATAATATAGAAAAATTATAAAAATTTTAGGTTTTTGCAGGGGAATCAATGTTAAATCTTGCTAATAAAATTTAGAAGGGTTATATTAGATTTTAAGAGGAATATCCAGAGGAGGGTCGACGTGATGAAAATTGGAATATTCACAGATAGTTATAAACCGTATACCAGCGGTGTAGTTACCTCAATAACGACATTCAAGGAAGAATTAAGTAGACTTGGTCATGAGATATTTATTTTTGCTCCTAGCTATCCCAACTATAATGAAGAGGAAGAAGGCATATATCGTTTTTATTCACTTCCTTCTCCTACAAATCCTGATTTCACCCTGGCTATTCCTGTACTTCCAGGCATGAATATGCTGGTTAAAAAACTTAACCTGGATATAATTCACGTTCATTCACCATTTACCATGGGAAGAGTTGGACTGCGTTATGCAAGAAAATATAATATACCGATCGTTTTTACTTATCATACCCTGTA
>DAOUSQ010000116.1 GCA_030627145.1 Syntrophomonadaceae bacterium
AAAACCCCTATTTTATTGGGTTGGTAAATATGAAATTTTCTCAATAGTAAAACCTGCCTGTTAGTATTTTATTCTTCAACAAGTACAGGTGCTTCTACAGGGCAAATGTCTGCACACAGTCCACACTCAGTGCATAATTCAGCATTAATTACATACTTATCTTCCCCTTCACTGATTGCTTCAACCGGGCATTCATCAACACATGCTCCGCAAGAAATACATTCATCTGTAATGAAATAGGCCATTTGTGTTCCCCTCCTTTTATACATTAATTTGAATTATAATTACTCCATTTTTCTTTGTCAATTATTCAAAAACTAGAGCCCGGTTTTTAAAAGAGCAGAGATAAAGGATTTCACCTTCCTGTTGGGGGATCACAAGAGAGAGCTATCAATAAGAAGATATTAATGCGGAAACCAGATTAAAGATTACTGAACATTATTATAGATATTCATGATATAAATTTATTCAGTAATAAATTAGATGTAAGATTATACAATAATTTGTTAAAATATATACATCAGGTTTGCTAGTTTTGGGGCAAAATAGGACGATGAACCTAAAAAACACCATCATTATGTAATGAAAGCATTATACAATATTTATTTACGGGGGAAGGATTTTGGATTTAACATTCTTATCAGGATTTTTTGCAAGTCCATGGAATATTATCCGTAGTCTAATAGATATTTCAATTGTTGCATACGTGTTTTACCGTATATTACGGTTGATAACAGGGACAAGAGCAGAACAACTCCTCAAAGGATTAATACTTCTGCTGGTATTTTCTGTTATGGCCAGTTATTTAAAACTCGACATGGTAAACTGGCTGGTAGAGAAATTATGGATATTATTTGCCATAACACTTCCTATAGTTTTTCAGCCGGAATTAAGAAGGATACTCGAACAAATTGGTAGAGGAAGTTTTTTTACCAGACATAGCACAGCTATGGAAATGGAGAAATATGAAACAATTATCCGTGAAATAAGCAGTGCTGCAACAGTATTGTCTCGCAACCATGTAGGAGCTTTGATCGTTCTTACCCGTGAAACGGGAATAGCTGAGTATTTAGAAAGTGGGGTTCATCTGGATTCTCTGGTTTCAGCCAGCCTTTTAACTAATATTTTCGTACCAAATTCTCCATTACATGATGGGGCAGTGGCGATTAGCAATGGACGAATAGATAAAGCAGCCTGTTTTTTGCCTTTAAGTGATAATCCTTATCTTGATAAAGAACTTGGTACCCGGCACCGGGCAGGTGTAGGGATTACCGAGTTATCTGATGCTATATCAGTAATAGTTTCAGAAGAAACTGGAATAATATCACTGGCCAAAGAAGGAAATTTGCAGCGTTATCTAGACCCGCAAAGCCTTACAGACATCCTTACCAGGGAAATGGTTAATCAGGTAAAGTGGAGCGATTCCTTCAAAAGGAGGTGGCGCGGTGAATCCAGCACAAGAGAAGAAAAATAAAAAGACTATAGGGCTTAAGTTAATATCTGTTATACTTGCTGTTTTATTATGGTTTTATGTAGTAAATCAGGATATATTAAATGCCAGAAATAATTCCATAGAAGTAGATTTAGAATACTGCCACCTTGAGGAGGGTCTTAGTGTTAATGGACCTGATACAGTCTATATTAAATTATGGGGTGTGTTTCAGGAAACTGGCAATATTGCTGCCTCAGTAGATTTAACAGGATTGGGAAAGGGAACCTATAAATTACCTGTAAATGTGGAAACGGTAAAAGGCGCCATGTTTACAAGTGTTCAACCGGATAAAGTGGAAGTTACCCTTGAGGAGATAGAAGAACATGAGGTACCTATTGATTTTGAAATAAAGCAGAATCCACCGGCAGGTTATGAACTTCTTGATATAATTACTGTTCCGGAAAAATGTATAATAAAGGGAACAGAAGATGATGTAAAAAAAGTTACATCAATAGTATGCCCGGTTGAGTTGGGAAATGTTAAAGGTGTCAGTTCTTTTTCCGGTAAATTGCTTGCCAGGGATTGCAATGGGGAACCTGTCAGCGGGGGAATAAAAATGATTCCAGATACTGCTACTGTATATGTAGTGGTAAACCAGAAGATGGGCAGCAAAACGGTAAATATTAAACCGGTAGTTTCCGAGAATCTGAAAGAAGGTTATCGCCTGGTACAAGCAGCAGTACAGCCTGATAGTGCCATTGTTTTTGGGAGCGAGGCCAGGGTGATAAATATTGATGAATTAAAGACAGGTGAAATAGATATTACAGGCAGAAGAGAATCCTATAATTTGGAAACAGAGATTGTTGTTCCTGAAGGGGTTCGAGTATATCCTTTGCGGGCTCTTGTATATGTAGAGATTAATAAAGATGAATAATGAGGTTGGGTAATGAAATTACGAATACGGGGCCTAAAACTACCATTAGAACATAGTGAAAAAGATATTTACGAGGCTGCTGCCGGGAGAATAAAAATAAACGTTGATAAAATCCTGGATCTCATCCTGGTAAAAAAAGCTGTTGATGCCCGCAGGAAGACGGTTTATTTTACGTATACGGTTGACCTTGAACTTAACGATAAGACAAAATTACCGGAAGAGCTTTTCAAGTCACCGGAAATATCACCGGTTAAAATTAAAACAAAGCCTTTTATAACACAGGGTAATACCAGCCTGCCCTATTCGCCGCTTATTGTGGGGTCCGGGCCAGCAGGCCTTTTTTGTGCCCTTTACCTGGCCGAAAACGGGTATAAACCTGTGGTCATTGAAAGGGGACAGGATATTGATCGCCGCATAAAAGCGGTGAAAAGATTCTGGGAAGAGGGTACTCTTAACCCGGAGGCAAATACTCAGTTTGGGGAGGGAGGAGCTGGAACCTTTTCAGATGGCAAGCTTACCACCCGTATTAGTGATGAATGGGTAAACTATGTTATGAAAACTTTTGTGAAATACGGGGCAAATGAAGAAATTATCTACTTGAAAAAACCTCATGTAGGAACCGATGTAATTCGTGAGGTAGTAAAAAAAATCAGGCAGGAAATCATTTCGCTTGGCGGAGAGTTTTACTTTGATGCCCAGATGACTCGGATAAATATTCACACTAAAAATATAAAAAGCATAATAATAAATAACGAGATTGAGGTGGCCTGTTCGCTTATAGTTCTGGCGGCAGGGAATAGTGCTCGTGACGTGTACCGGATGCTTGAAAAAAGCGGTATAAACTTGATTCCAAAAGCTTTTGCTTTAGGTGTGCGAATTGAACATCCCCAGAACTTAATAGACAAAATTCAATTCGGGGAATATGCAGGCCATCCTGCGCTGGGTGCTGCTGACTATCATCTTACCTTTCAGGACCGGATAACAGGAAGATCGTTATATACCTTCTGTATGTGTCCGGGCGGATATGTTATTGGGGCAGCATCAGAACCGGGGCAAGTGGTGACAAATGGCATGAGTTATTTTGCTCGTGATACTGGTGTTGCTAATAGCGCCCTGGTGGTAACTGTAAAACCAGCAGACTGGGACTATAAAATACTTGGAGGAATGGAAATTCAAGAAAGACTTGAGAGAAAAGCATTTGAAATGGGAGGAGGAGACTATAGGGCTCCTGCCCAGTTCCTGATTGATTTTCTAGAGAAGAAGCCCAGTCGCGCGCTAAAAGATTCTATAGCCACTTTTATTCCCGGAGTAATTCCATCTAACCTGTGGAAGCTGCTTCCACAGGAAATATGTGAAGTTATGGTGAGAGGGATTAAAAACTGGGATAAGAAAATGGAAGGCTTTATTAATAATAGTGCAGTAATGACCGGAGTGGAGACGCGTACTTCTGCTCCACTGAGAATTGAAAGAAACGAAAATTTGTGTTCTGTCAGTGTGGAAAATTTATATCCCTGTGGGGAGGGAGCTGGTTTTGCAGGCGGTATTATCAGCTCGGCTGTTGATGGACTGAAGGTTGCGGAGCAAATAATTACTAAATACCAAAGGCCTGCCAGGAAAATAGCAATCAATGCTGATAGCATAACAAATGCCAGAGAGCTGTAAATAATGTTTAGTTCTTAATTTTGATTCCACTGCAAAAACCCAAAACTTTTATAATTTTTCTATATTAATCTGTAGCGGATGCTTTAGCTTCCGCGTCAAACACAAAAGAATTGGCTTTCTAAGTTCCGGGGAGACTGAAGTCTCCC
>DAOUSQ010000104.1 GCA_030627145.1 Syntrophomonadaceae bacterium
ACAGAAATAGGTAAAAAATTTGGTGAATTGGACCAGATATTGCAAAATATAAAGAAAAAAGATAAGATAGGCATATGTTTTGATACCTGTCATATTTATGCAGCAGGTTACGATTGTAGCAGTCTTGAGGGGATTAATAGTATTATTCAAGAAATGGATAAGACATTTGGTAAAGAAAGAGTAAAATTAGTACATGTTAACGATAGCAGTTATGAACTGGGGTCGAGGCATGACCGGCATGCCCATATTGGGCAGGGATTTATTGGGAAATCCGGTTTTAAGCACCTGGTGAAAAATGATTTTTTTAAAAAACTTCCATTTATTCTTGAAACTGACCCGGATGGGCAGGAAAAAGATATAGAACTTCTAAAAAATATGCGAGAAAAAAATGCTTGAATATGGAGGGAATGGACTTGCTTATATACGGGAAAGAAATAAGGGAAAAAATTAAGAAGGAAATATACGAGGATGCATTAAAAAAGCCAATGAGCATGGCAATTATCCGGGTGGGAGAAGATGAAGCGGCTCAATCATATATTAGAGGTATACAAAAGTTTGCCGCAGAAACAGGAATCAAGGTAGAAATTATAAATTTAGCCGGGGACACCGGCGAAGATCAGGTTATTAAGACTATTAATGATCTAAATAATGATTTTGGTATTACAGGAATAATGCTGCAGACACCTTTACCTGATCACCTGGATACAAGTAGACTTGTTAACTCAATTAATCATTCTAAAGATGTGGAAGGTATTCATAATTTTAACCTGGGTAAACTTATCAGCAAGCAGGAAGGGGTTAAGCCTTCTACTCCTAAAGCGGTGCTTACTATGCTGAAGGAATATGATATTCCTATCGAAGGCCAAAAGGTTACCATAATAGGAAGAAGCATGACCGTGGGAGGTCCACTTTCTGTAATGATGACAGCTAAAAATGGAACAGTTACACTATGCCATTCCCGGACCAGGGATCTAAAAAAAGAAACTCTTAATGCAGATATTCTGGTTGCAGCACTTGGTAAGAAGAATTTTGTTACCCCTGACATGGTTAGAGAAGATACGGTTATAATCGATGTGGGGACTAACTTTGACGAAACGGGGAAGATGTTTGGGGATGTTCATGAAGAAACCAAGTTAAAAGCAAAGATTGCCAGTGCTGTGCCCGGAGGGGTGGGTGTAATAACCGTTGCTGAACTTTTTAACAACTTAAAAATATTAAGTAAACAAAATTTTTAATCCCAAAAGTCCCTTATCCATATTTAAACCGCCAGGGCTATCCTCCTATCACGAGAAGATAGCCCTGGCGGTTTGTTACTCCCCTTCAACTTTTGCAAGATCTTTTCTTGGACCAATCAGAACTAGGGTGTCCCCAGTAAGTATTATATCATTACCCCGTATGTTCATATGAATATCATCATCACGGATAATTGCTATTACTGTAACCTTGATATCTCCCTGTCCAAATACGTCTTTTATTTCTTTATCTACAAGTGGTGACGAATCTGTTATTAATAGTTCTTCCAGCTGAAGTTGTGTATCTCCAATACTGAATAGTGTATCTACCATATCGACAGATACTGGTTTTAACATGGCCATAGCCATTTGAAATCCACTGATCTGGGTAGGTGATATTATTTTATCTGCTCCCGCCCGGCGTAATTTTGGAATAGATTCAGGTCGTTCTGCACGGGCAACAATTTTAATAGACGGGTTAGTATCTCTGGCGGTAAGGGTAACAAAGAGATTAAAGGCATCTTCTGCCAGTGCACAAACAATACCCTGTGCCTTTTCCAGACCTGCTTTCAAGAGCACTTCATCCTGGGTAGCATCACCTTCAATGACCAGATGGCCTTTTTCTTCTATTTCGGATACTTTCTTTTCATCTGAATCTATCAGAATATGTGGTGTATTCTCTGCTTTTAAAATACGAGCTACACTAGATCCCACACGACCAGCACCACAGACTATAATATGATCATTGAGTTCACTAATTGCTTTAGACATCTTATTTTGTTCCATTAATCTTGAGACCGTCCTTTCAACAAACAAATTGGTTACAGCACTCAGTGAATAAGCTACTATACCTACACCGGTGATAAGTATAAACAGCAAAAAAACCCTGCCGCCTGGGGTAGAAGGTAAAATATCACCATATCCAGTAGTAGTCAAACTAACCAGGGTAACCCAGAGGGCATTAAAAAGGGACCAATTTTCAAAATAGGTCAGACCCAGTGTTCCCAATATTATTGCTGTTACCAGGAATATGATTGCACTTAAAATTCTAAGCTTGGATTCTGACAAGGTAACTCCCCGATTCCAGAAGCATTAGTATATCTTAATATAGATTCTTCTATATATACTACTATATATACTACTTAAAAAAATAATAAGGTGCAATATAAACTAATAACCAGGCATTTAATAAAAATATTAGATAAGCATAATAAGACCATAAAATACCCGGCTATATTGCCAAAAAGCAATCTGGCCATTTCCACGAAGTTCAGGTCTGGCATACGCTTCCCCAGGCGTTCAATCAGGTACAGGGAAAAAGTGGTACCAGGGTTCCTATCAGTACCGCTATCCAGGCGTCCTGCCCGGCCCCGGTACTAACCACTCTTGGTAAACTGAGGCTCCCGGCAACAACCCCCACGGTTTGCCCCACAGGTCCCGGGAAACGCAGTCCCGCCTCAATAGCCACCTGGATTATACCTTCCTGCAGCAGGACCTCGAGTACTACCGGAAAGGGAACTTCTTTGCGGGCCCTGGCAAGTGGCACCATCAAATCGATGGGAATCAGCTCCGGTTGAAAACTTACGAGTGCAATGTATATAGCCGGTAAGGAGACGGCAATAAAGAAAGCGATAAATCTCAGGGCTCTTATAAAAGAACTGGGGGTAGTCCTGTCACAATAATCCTCCGAGGCCTGAAAAAACTGTATAAATAAGGCGGGAACAACCAGTGCAAGTGGGCTCCCGTCTCCTAATATTATTACTCGTCCTTCTAATAGCTCCATTGTTATCCTATTAGGTCGCTCCGTGCTCTATACCTGGGGAAATAGCGAGTAGGGGTTGTCCTCACAATATATTGATTGATATGACCCAGTCCACCTATCCCGTCGATATCTATCCTGTTAAGCCTCGCCTGTACTTCAGCAACAATCTGTGGATCGGCAATGTCCTCAATATAGGCAATAGCTATCTGGGTGTGCATCCTTTTATCTACTACGGTTTTCTGTACTACCAGCCTGGGATCCCCTAACCTGTTGCGGATAAGGCTTATATTAACATCCAGGTTTTCGATAAAACCCTCACGGGCGCCACACAGCGTTTTTTCGGAAGGAGGTTCAGTAATCTCGCGGTGTTCGCCGCCGTGAATATCAATTAGTAGAACTTCTTCCAGGGTATCAAACATTAAGACCAGCATACCATCATAGATATTCTGCACCAGGTCAGCAAATTTGTCTATTTTTTGGACCTTACCCACTGTTACAGAAGTATGATAAATAATATCTGCCAGGTTTTCTACCCCGGAATCTTGCAAGTCTATATTGTCAGTATTAAGCATTAAAGGCCGCAAAATATGCTGGTTAAAGAAGTCTTCATTAACTACTCCATTTATATAGACAGCCTGCACCTGTAATTTAAACTCACTATCCACATAAAAGGGGCGGCTCATAATGTCGACACTTTTTTCTATATAAGGCTTTAGCAATTGCAGTTTTTCATCTAAATCTACCGGGAGTTTTATATCGGGGATATTATTATTATCAGAATTTTGTGCGGGTTTTATAGAAGCAGGTTTTCTCGGTAATTTTTTCATAAACTAAATAACTCCTGATGAATTTGTTGTATCTTTCCCTATATCCCATTTGATATTCGATTTAGAAGATATAATTAGGAAGTATACTACAGATGCAGAAGATGCTGATTTATATGACAAACGCAGAATAACATTAATATTAGTCATAAAAAAAGGATTGGGTAACCCCCAATCCCTATAAAAATACCTGTAAAAAACCTATGCTAGAGAGAAAAGCTCAAGATTTTCTAAAAGAAAATCAATTTTGAATTCTTAATTATTAATATTGATTCCCCTGTAAAAACCTAAAACTTTTATAATTTTTCTATATTATTTGTAACGGATGCTTTAGCTTCCGCGTCAAATGCTGAAGAATTGCCATCCTGAGTTCCGGGGAGACTGAAGTCTCCCCTACGAGAGATAATAACGGACTTTTCCACTACGCTTCTAATTGCTCCAGAGAGCTATTTAGCATTACTCTCAAGTAGCTGGTGGGATCCCCTTACCATAGTACGTAGACGGACCGTACCACCCCAGAGGCGGGCAAGATATTTTAAAGTTTCAATGGCATACGGAACATGAAGCTCTCTTCCTTCCCATTCGTGTTCAAGTACGAGCACATTGTCTTTCTTAATTTCCACGACCTTTATTATTGGTACCAAATTAATACCTATGTTATTGGCAAGGTTATTACGAATTTTTTCCAACCTTCTTTATCAGCTATTTCCGTAATAATATAATCACGGCGGTTTTTACTAAATTCAGACAAATTGAGTTCTTTACATAATTCTTTTGTTAAAAACCTGCGTATAAGAGATGAATCTCTTTC
>DAOUSQ010000022.1 GCA_030627145.1 Syntrophomonadaceae bacterium
AATGTCTGGAGGTACTAAATGAAATCACGAAGACATTTTACTATTATGGATATTATTACTAAAAATCGTATAGTTACTCAGGAAGAATTGTGCGAAGCTTTAAGGAATAACGGGTTTGATGTTACCCAGGCGACTGTATCTAGAGATATTAAAGAACTGCACCTGGTTAAGATACCAGATGGGGAAGCATACCGGTATGCTCTTCCTGATAGTTCCCGGATCAAGAGGTTGCCGGCACGTATGAAACGAATTTTTCAGGATTCAATAGCAAACATTGATTACAGTGAAAACCTGGTTGTAATAAAGACTTTACCAGGTGCTGCTCAATCAGTAGCTTCATTAATAGATTCATTGGACAGATCGGATATACTAGGAACAGTTGCCGGTGATGATACCATATTTGTCGCTACAAAGTCAAAAGATGCAGTGTCCCAGGTGGTTATGGAATTCGAACAGCTTATAAAATAGCTCTAATGGACGTTGGCTCACTACACTCAACGCTGATTTTTGGGATTAACGCGAAATATTTTTTAGAATACTACATGATTTATTATAAAAAAACGGATTGGGATACCAATCCGCCCCTTAATTCAAAATTAAGAATTAAAAATTCAGAATTCCAAAAGTTTGCCTGTTGAAGTATTATGAAGGTTTACTTTTTGATTTCTATTCACTAATTAAGAGGGGATTATATGTTACAGGAGATATATATAAATAATTTCGTACTTATTGATGAGATTAGACTGGAATTTGAAGAGGGCTTGAACGTATTAACCGGTGAAACTGGTGCAGGTAAGTCTATAATAATAGATGCCCTGGGTCTCATCATGGGTGAGCGAATTAAGAACGACTTCATTAAAGATAGCACTCAAAAGGCAGTAGCAGAGGCAGTTTTTGATGTGAGAGACAATAGTGAAGCTCGTAATTTTTTACTGAAAAATGGATTAATAGAAGAAGAAAGTACTGTAATAGTGAGTCGTCAGATAGCTCCCAGTGGAAGGAGTTCTGTTCGTATCAATGGTCGTAATGTTACACTAAGTACTTTAAAAATACTGTCTTCTTATTTACTTGATATGCACCTGCAGCATGAGCACATGAGTATTTTAAGACCTGATAAGTATTTAACTTATGTAGATAGTTTTATTCCAGGGAATGAGAAAGTCTTAAACAAAATAGGTGCAGTTTTTTCTGAACTTAAAGATAAAAAACAGCGACTGGAAAGGCTGATAGCTGATGAACAGGATAAACTGCAAAAAGTTGATTTTCTTACTTTTCAAATTAAAGAAATTGAGAGTGCAGGGCTACAGCCCGGGGAGGAAAAAGAACTCAGGGAATTACAAACACGAATTAAGAATTCTCAAAAATTACTTGAAGGAACAAATCAACTACTTCAATTATTATATAGTGGAGAGCAGTTTAAAAGCGCATATGATCTTATATCTGCAGCCACGGAGATAGTAACAGATTTAAAGGAGGATGATTATTTTTTATCACTGATTGCTCCGCTGAATGAAATGTGTTATTCCCTTCAGGATATAGCGGCAGGTGTATCCTCATTTAGAGATTCACTTGATTTTGAACCGGGCTTGTTAGAAAAAGTCGAAGACCGGTTGCATGAAATACATGGGCTAAAGGCCAGGTATGGGAATAATATTGATGAAATTTTAAAGTTTTTAGATACAGCCAGACAGGAATTAGAAATCCTTAACAACAGCCAGGAGAAAAAAGAGGAACTGGAAGAAGAAATAGAGGTTTTAAATAAAGATTATTTTGCTCTAGCATCCCATCTTACCCAGGCCAGGAAAAAAGCTGCTGGCATGTTAAGGGATAAAGTTAATAGTGAACTGCTTCAGCTAAGTATGCCGCATATAAAATTTTCAGTTGAGGTGGAGGATAGTGAAACTCCGGGTCGATCAGGAGTTGATAAAGTAGAATTTATGTTTTCACCAAATCCCGGTGAACAGATGCGTCCTCTATCTCGTATTGCTTCTGGAGGAGAAATATCACGATTTATTCTTGCGTTAAAAAAAGCTCTTGCCGAGGTATATAACGTACCGACCTTAATTTTTGATGAAATTGATGTAGGTGTCGGAGGGACAGCCTTAAACGCAATGGCACTGAAACTTCGTGAACTCTCCAGCAGTCATCAGGTGATTTTAGTCACTCACTCTCCACAGATAGCCAGTTATGCAGAAAACCATTATCTCATAATGAAACATTTTAAAGATGAGAAAACCTTTATTTCAGTGGAAAAACTTGAAAATGAAGAAAAAATATTTGAACTCGCACGAATGCTGGATGGTGAACAATATTCTGATATAACTATCAAACATGCAAAAGAAATGTTAAACAATACCAGAAGTTAAGTTGTTAATACAAACCTTTACCATTAATAGTTATTTGAATGCTTAATGGTTTTAGTAAAGCCCGGATGCTTTATGGGAAAAGAATAAACTAATATCATATTTTTGTATAGCGACTTTATTAATTGACTTAGAACCCGAAAATAATAACGGATTGGATTCCAATCCGAACCATAATTCATAATAGAAAATTCAAAATTTCCACTAATTATAGTTTATCAGTCCCTTTGCTGAGTATAGTTTGATCTCTAATAGGAGAAAATATTTCTTAGCAAGTCTACGGGAGTGATTTTTTTGCGGAAAATTCGTCCAATATGTGGAATAATTCTTACTATTTTATTTCTAGCCTTTTGTTTTACACCCCAGACTAAAACTTTACTCAGCCTGCCACAATATCAGAAGCTTGTTGTAGGTGAATCCAGCAAAATAAATATAAAATTACCTGGGCAATTAGAGAATAGAATCGAGATGCAGGTAATAAGACCATTAAAGAATGTATTTGCTTCATCACAGGATCCTCCAATAAGTATTAATAAAAATTTATCAGGTTATGAGATAATTGCTCTTAAACCGGGTAAAGCAGATATTAAATTTAAACTTCTGGGCTGTATACCATTAAAATCTATTACCATTGAATCAATTCCAACAAAGAGAGTGGTTGTAGGAGGACATTCTATCGGGGTTCTATTACAATCAAATGGAATAATGATCGTAGGTTTTGCGCCGGTAGTAGGAAGTAATGGAGAAAAACAATATCCTGCACGTGATCAGGGAGTGCAAATAGGGGATTTAATAACCGGAATTGATAAAAAACCACTGAGTAACGAAAATAACCTGGCAGCAGTAATTGACAAAAAAAAGGATAAACAGTTTGTTTTAAGTATTAAAAGGAAAGGCCGGGATACTTCTGTCCCTGTACAGGCTGTTTACTGTCCTGAAACCGGGAGATATCGAATCGGGTTATATGTGCGTGATGAAGTTGTTGGTGTCGGTACATTGACTTTTTGGGACCCTGATACCAGAGAATATGCAGCTCTTGGACATATTATTATCGATGCTGATACTAAACAGGGAATTGATGTACTTAAAGGTAAAATAGTAAGTGCCGCTATCCAGACTGTTAAACCTGGAAAACCTGGAAAACCAGGTGAAAAAATTGGTATTTTCAAACCGGATGGACAGATAGAAGGTAATATCATTAAAAACACTTATTTTGGTATTTATGGAAAAACAAAAGCAGAAATTAAAAACCCGCATTGCGAGTATACCATGGAAGTTGGATATGCACATCAAGTTAAAGAAGGTAAAGCCCAGATTTATACAGTTGTAAATGGAGAAGATATTGAAAAATTCGATATATTAATAGAAAAAGTTTATCCTGAAAGAAAAAATGGTAAAGGGATGATAATAAGAGTAACAGATAGCCGTTTATTGAGCTTAACCGGAGGTATTATTCAAGGTATGAGCGGAAGTCCTATTGTTCAAGATTCAAAAATAGTCGGAGCTGTAACTCATGTGTTTTTAAACGATCCTCAAAGAGGTTATGGGATTTTTATGGATAATATGCTGTCGGAAATACAAGAGAATAATGATGATCTACTAAAAGTTTCGACAAATTATTAAAACCGGTCAGAATTCTATATTTTTAAACATTCTTTTAAGTAGTCTATTTATAGCAATTTATATTACACTTTATAAAAATATATAATATAAATTATATGGTTTATTATGTTGATGTCTGGAATATTGTGGTTTAATTTGTTGGAAAAAAAAAGCAGGAAATTATTGGTGTGTCGTCGAAAACCGTTTAATAGATATTTAAAGTGTGATAAGGGGGGATTATTACTTAATGTATAGTGAATCACAGATTAAGGTTCTTATTGCAGATGATAATCGGGAATTTTGTGAGATATTGAAAGATTATTTTGTAAATGAGGGTGATTTTGAACTAGTTGATATTTGTACAAATGGGATGGAAGTATTTAACATTATCGGAAAAAAAGAAGTTGAAGTCTTAATTCTGGATCTTATTATGCCATATATGGATGGTATCGGAGTTCTGGAAAAGATTAATGAATTAAATCTCGAATCACGGCCTGAAATTATCATACTTACAGCTTTTGGACAGGAAAATATTACTCAAAAAGCGGTTCAATTAGGAGCAGATTATTATATTCTAAAACCTTTTAATTTACAGGTTCTTGGGGATAGAGTCAGGCAAGTGGCAAGAGATGTAAAATCAACCGAGACTGAAAACAGTTATCAGGCTTCAGTAATTACTGTTCAGCCACCAGTTTCTAAAAATTTAAAAATTGAAGTTACCAAGGTAATCCATGAAATTGGAGTCCCAGCACACGTTAAAGGATATCAATATCTTCGTGATGCTATCATGCTTGTTGTAGAAGAAATTAATTATCTTGGGGCCGTCACCAAAGAATTATATCCGGCAATCGCTCAAAAATATGATACAACTCCCAGCAGGGTTGAAAGGGCTATTCGTCATGCTATAGAGCTTGCCTGGGATAGGGGCGATATAGATAAAATCAATAAGTTTTTTGGCTATACGATAAATGGCGAAAAAGGAAAACCTACAAATTCCGAGTTTATTGCAATAATTGCTGACCGGTTAAGATTGGAGAATAAGGTTAGTTAATTAATTATAATGTAAAAAAACCTCTTGTTGTAATAAACGAGAGGTTTTTTATTTTAAGTATAATTGCAGTTGGTTTTTATTTATTTTTGCTATGTGATAATATATCGTTAGTATAGTTGTTTTTGTCAACATTACTTTTAAGAAGCAAAGATGGTGACATATGTTTGTTAGTGGACGAGCGCGCATAGACCGGCGAACCAAAAATCTGGTCCAACGTTTGAAAAAAAAAGATATAGCAATTATAAACCATGATGATATTGATGAAGTAGCTGCCAATGCCTTAATTGATATTAGACCCCGGGCAATAATAAATGCGCAACCTTCTATTACCGGGAAATATCCTGCCAGAGGTATTTATAAAATATTAAAAGCGGGGATTCCGGTATTAGATGAAGTTGGAGAGACAATATTTGAAAAATTAAGAGAAGGCATATTAATAGAAATAAGAGGGGACAAGGTTTTCTGGGGTAATAAAGCAATTGCTACAGGTAGGGAACTTAAATTCGAGGATGTACAGGTAAAGCTAAGAAAAGCCAATGAAAATATCCAGGTAGAACTGGATAACTTTGTTGAAAACACACTGGAATATGCCAAGAAAGAAAAAGATATCCTGCTTGGGAATCTGGAGGTCCCTTTATTAGATACTAATATGTTAAATAGACATGTTCTTATTGTTGTCAGAGGTAGTAGCTATAAAGAGGATTTAAGAACAATAAATTCATATATACAGGAAGAAAGACCGGTATTAATAGGAGTAGATGGAGGTGCAGATGCTCTCCTGGAATTTGGTTTAAAACCGGATATTATTGTTGGCGATATGGACAGTGTTTCTGATGCAGCCCTGCACAGTGGGGCCGAAATTGTAGTCCATGCTTATGCGGATGGATCAGCTCCTGGGTTAGAAAGAGTTGAATCCATGGGACTAACTGCCAGGACATTTCCCATGCCCGGGACAAGTGAAGATATTGCTATGATAATGGCCTGGGAGAATGGAGCAAGTCTGATAGTTGCGGTGGGTTCTCATTCTAATATGATTGATTTTTTAGAAAAGGGAAGAAAAGGAATGGGAAGTACCTTTTTAGTAAGGTTAAAAGTTGGGTCAATACTGGTTGATGCCAGAGGGGTCAACCAGTTATATAAACAACATTTACAAACCAAGTACCTTTTTCAGTTATTAATTGCGGCGATGATACCAATTCTAATTATTTTATGGGTATCGCCTGCTACAAAACCTTTTTTTCGCCTGGTTATTTTGCAGTTTAAACTTTTATTTGGGATATAATATTGATTCCACTGCAAAAAGTCCGTTATTATCTTTCGTAGGGGAGACTTCAGTCTCCTTGGAACTCAGGATACCAATTCTTCGGCATTTGACGTGGAAGCTAAAGCATTTACTACAGATAATATAGAAAAATTTCAAAAGTTTTGGGTTTTTACAGTGGAATCAATATTTCATGTGATTTCAGTGCACAAAGTGACAGGGTGTTTATATATAAAATTATGGTTTTTTTGTACTACAATCAGTTGGATATATAATGAAAAAAGTTGATTTTTTATTGTATTCAATAAGAAACATAAAAATTGTGTGGTGTATTTAATGATTGATTTAAGGTATCATATAGCATCGTTAATTGGAATATTTCTTGCGTTGGGGCTGGGAATATTGATAGGTAGTACTATAGTTGGAGATAATCTGCTGGTAGACCAGCAAAAGAAAATGATAGACAGGCTTGAAGACCAATTTAATATATTAAGAGAAAGAGAAACAAAATTAGTAGATGAAAATGAATACAAAAATCGGATTATTGCTAATTATGAGAACTATAGTCAGGCCCTCTTACCACCTCTGGTAAAAGACCGCTTAACAGGGTATAGAGTTGCCATTGTTGTTAGCGGAGATAGCGAGATACCGGCTGGGATGCTTAATGCATTATCTATTGCGGGAGCAGAAGTGGTTACTAAAACAGTTATCTTATCTAATATGAAACTTGATAAGAAACAAATTTGTAATAAGTTAATGGATTATTATGGGATTAATTATAATTCAACTACAAGCTCCCTGAGAAAATACATTGCAGAGAGTGTAGGTGCAATTATATTGAATAAAGGGGATCCTGCTTTGATGAAACTGTTGCAGGAAAATGATATTGTGAAATTTAGTGGAGACAATTCAATTCCCATTAATGGTGTAATACTAATGGGGGGATGTAATAATTTAAAAAATTTGTTTGCTGAAAGTTTTGACCAGATTTTAATAACTTATTTAAATAACCAGAATATAAAAGTATTTGGAGTAGAAAATTCAGAGGTAATTTATTCTTATATGGAAGATTACCAGGAAACCACTATTAATACTATAGATAATATTGATCTTAGCCCGGGTCAGATATCACTGGTTTTTGCTATGGAGGGAGAGCCAGGCCATTATGGGATAAAGCCTACTGCTCAAAAATTCATGCCTTCATTGCCGGTAGATACCATAACGGGGCGGTGATCATCATATGATATCTGTAGGTGTTGTTATACCGGCCTATAATGAAGAGTCCAGGATAAAAGATACACTTCGTGCAATTAAAACCCTTAAAGAAATAAGCAAGATAATTGTAGTTAATGATGGGTCTACCGATGAAACTGCCTCCCTGGCCAGGGAAGAAGGCGTTTTAGTCCTTGATTTATATCCTAATAGAGGTAAGGGCGGGGCTATGAATGCTGCTGTGCCATTAATTGATACAGACATTGTAGCTTTTTTAGATGCCGATCTTGGGAAATCTGCCGACCAGGCATGGAAAATTATTCAACCAGTGGTTGACGGAGAGACTGATCTTTGTATAGCTTCTTTCCCTCCTCCATCAAAAAAAGGTGGATTCGGTATAGTGAAAGGGACTGCTGCATGGTTAATTCGCAAAGCGGGTAAAATTGAAGTGAATGCACCTTTAAGTGGTCAGCGTGCTATGACCAGAGAAGCTCTTGAAGCCCTCAGTCCCTTTCATGAAGCCTATGGAGTAGAACTGGGAATGACTGTTAATGCTTTGCGGCAGGGATTTAGAGTGATGGAAGTACAGACCACTATGAATCATAATGAGACTGGTCGCGATATAAAAGGTTTTTTACACCGGGGTCGGCAGTTCATTGATGTACTCAAAGTAATAATAATGGAGGTAAGGAGGAAGGGTATTTGAGTATTCCGGTTATAGTCATTTCAGCTGCAGTTATAGGAGCTGTTATTGAAGCGGTTATCCTATTTTTTCTCCTTAGCATGCTCGAGCAGGCAGGTGCGGTGGGCAAAAATTACCGGGGAGTCGATATTCCACTGAGTGCTGGTATTAGTTTCCCGATAGCAGTTTTGGCGGTTTTCCTGATATATGTATTTTTCTCATGGTACGATAATTCGTACCATTTATTTATGTTTGGTATTATGTCAATTTCCTTTCTGGGCTTTATTGACGATATGCTTGGCAAGAGAAATGCGATGGGTTTTAAGGGGCATTTTGGAGCATTATTTAAAGGGAAGCTTACCACAGGGGGATTAAAAGCATTGGGTGGAGGCTTAATAGCCCTTTTTCTGGCACATTTTCATTCAAGTGGTACGGGTAATATCATTTTAAATGCTCTGATTATTGCTCTTTTTACTAATATGTTAAACCTGTTGGACCTGAGACCGGGCCGGGCAATAAAAGGATATTTATTTTTTCTTCTTGTTATTGTCGTTCTAGCAGGGGGAAGGATTGACTGGCTGTTAATAGCTCCACTGCTGGGAGCAGTAATTTATTACTTTATTATTGACTTAAGAGCCGGGGCAATGATGGGAGATGCGGGTTCAAATGTACTGGGTTTAACTCTGGGGTATTTGAGTATTATAAATCTTTCTTTACTTTTTAGAATTGGTATCCTGATTTTTCTGATGGCAATGCACCTTTATACGGAAAAGTACTCATTGACCAAAACTATTGAAAAAGTACCTTTGCTAAAAGCGATAGATAAATTGGGGAGAAGCAGTGAGTAGAAACGAAAAGGAGGGAAATAAAATGGTTAATAAAGAAAGATTAATTAATAATTTTATCAAAATGGTAGAGACTGATTCTGTTTCTTTTAAGGAAGGCAAAATGAGGGATTTAATCAAGTCTGAATTCACTATGAGGGGACTCGAGGTTGAGGAAGACAATGCAGGGGAAATGCTGAACGGAGAAGCGGGTAATCTACTTGTAAGAATACCTGGAACAATTAATCGTGATCCTCTTCTATTTTCAGCCCATATGGACACAGTTGAACCAGGAAATGGTATTAAGGCTATAGTCACTGATGATGGTTTTATCAGGAGTGCAGGGGATACTATACTGGGTTCTGATGATAAAGCGGCAATAGCTGCAATGATGGAAGCCTACGATGTAATAAAAGAAAATGAATTAAACCACCCTCCACTGGAATTTCTTTTTACGATAAGTGAAGAACAGGGCTTACAGGGGGCAAAGGTTTTTGACTTCAATAAGTTAGAATCAAAAATAGGTTATACACTGGATGCCGGGGGAGATCCAGGTACAATAATAGTACAGTCCCCCTGTCAAAATGAAATCGAATACACAGTATATGGAAAGGCTGCTCATGCGGGGATGAATCCAGAAGATGGGGTTAATGCCATTCAGCTGGCGGCTTCTGCAATGTCTGTAATGCCCTGTGGCCGTATTGATGATGAAACAACATGTAATTTTGGCATAATAGAGGGAGGAAAAGCCCGGAATATAGTTGCTGATTTTTGTTGCATAAAAGGTGAAGCTAGAAGTCTTGAACGCAAGAAACTTGATGAAATAACTGACAAATTGGAGAGGATATTTAAAACCGAGGTTGAAAAGCAGGGAGGAAAAGGTGAAGTAATAATAAAATTTTTATATCCCGAAATTCAGCTGGATCCGGGTGAAAAAGTTATAAACCTGGCAGTCAGAGCTGCAGAAAAAATTGGAATTACCACCAGTTTAGTTTCAACTGGTGGGGGCAGTGATGCCAGTATAATTAATGGTAACGGTATCCGCTGTGCCAATCTGGGAATAGGTATGACAGATGTTCATACAACAGATGAGCATATTAGCATCACAGACCTGGTGAATGACGTAAGGTTAATCCTGGCAATAATACAAGAAAGGGGTCAGGCTTAACTAATTAACTTAAATGCAGTGTGTATTTTTATGTCTGTTTTCTTAATCAGGATCTAGTTAAGTTAAGCCCCCTTTCAACTTAGATAATCAGGAGGAAAATGTGATAGAGATAAAAAGGGGAACCATAATAAAAGAGCTTTTTTTCCGGAATGGAATAAAAGGTTATTTGCTTGATATTGAAGGCAGGGAAGAAAAAGGTATATTTTATCCCGACTTACTTGGAGATGCTGCTCCTGGTGATGAAGTTCTGGTGAATACTACAGCTGTGTCTTTAAGTCTTGGCAGTGGTGGTTATCATTTTGTAATAGCAGTACTAAATTCTGCAGGAAAAGAGCTTAAAGACGGTGGGCATATAATGAAACTTCGTTATACTCCTATGCAGATCAAGGTATTAAGTGTTGAAGAAGAAGATAGTCCATTCCGCAAAGAAATGGTGGAAACCGATGCCTTAGACAGGATACCCGTGTTGGTTGCTACCCTTCATTCCATGCTGGCACCATTATGTTTACAACTTTCTAAAAGCAAGCTTAAAGTGGCTTATGTAATGACTGATGGGGCAGCACTTCCAATCTATTTAAGCAATACGGTTAAGTGGTTACGAGAC
>DAOUSQ010000097.1 GCA_030627145.1 Syntrophomonadaceae bacterium
AATATTTTTCAAGCTCTTATACGATATGCTGTTAGAAAACAACCTGGCATCTGTTGCTACTGTAAATACTTCTAGCCCGGTTTCTCCTTTAATTTTGCCCTTTACTTCTTCCAGACTGTTAGCCATTTTAAGAATGCTAAAAGCTTCTTTCCTATCAGGATTATAGGTGCCACCATAACCTTCCTGCCAGTAGGATACAATCTCTTTTATTAACCTATGCTGGTTTTCAGAAGGATGGACAACAAAAAAACTATCCACATCATATGTTCGAGCTGCCCGGGAAATATCATGTAGGTCCAGGTTGGTAACTGATGTGGTTATCACATCTTTTCGTTTATTATACATGGGGAAATGTAAAAGCCCTATATATACTTTGGATTTTCTCACTGATAATTACTCCCTGAAAATAATATTTCCTCAAGTAACCTTTTTTCTTCTTTATCATATTCCCTTTCGAGCAACAATTCCGGCCGCTTAAGTAAGGTCCTCAAAAGGCTTTGCTTTTTCCTCCATATCCGGATATTTTCATGATGACCCGAAAGGAGAATATCTGGTACCTTCTTACCCTTATAACTCCTGGGCCGGGTATAATGAGGATATTCAAGCAGGAAATGAGAAAAAGATTCTTCAACAAAAGAATGCTGGTCTCCCAGGACTCCGGGAATTAACCTTACTACAGCATCTATTAATACCATGGCAGGAATTTCTCCACCGGTTAAAATATAGTCACCTATGGAGATTTCTTCATCAACCATGTCCATAACCCTTTCATCTACACCTTCATAGTGCCCGCATAAAATAACTAAATGGCTTTTCCCGGCAAGCAGTTGAACTCTGTCCTGCTTAAGTGGCTTGCCCTGTGGAGACATGAATACTACCCATGAATCATCTGCTGTGGTGCCTTCTATTGCCGTCCCCACAACATCAGCTTTTATAACCATTCCCGCTCCTCCACCGTAAGGGTAATCATCTACCTGCAGGTGCTTGTTAAAAGCAAATTGTCTTATGTTTATAGCATTTATATCTACCAAACCATTTTCCCGTGCTCTTTTGATTATACTTTCATTAAACGGTGAAACAAACATTTCCGGGAAAAGGGTTAATATATCTATTTTCATATGACCTCCACAGATTTCTTCAGGTTAAGTCAGGAATAAAATGTTATTAATGTCTTCTTGTTTCACCTCTGATTCCTCAAGCCTCACCTTTAATTAAACCAGGCAAGAGTTTTACTTGCATTTTCTTTTTTTCTAAATCCACATCAATAATAACATTTCTTATTGCAGGAATAAGAATCTCACCATATCTACCAGACTCAATAATATAAACATCATTGGCCCCGGTTTCAAGTACTTCCTTTAACTCACCTAAAAAACCTCTCTTAATATCATAGACTGCCAAGCCCTCAAGCTGGAAATGATAGAAGTAGCCATCTGGTAATGAATATAATTCACTTTCATCAATTTGCAAAAAAGCATTCTGATATTCACGTGCTGCTTCCTTTGATTCTATTCCTTTAAACTTAAATAAATAAAACTTCTTATATGGCTTAACTGATTCAACATACAGCTCAAAAATCTGACCCTGTTTATTAATTTTTATCTTCTCCAGCTTCTTAAATCGTCCGGGGAAATTCGTCAGGGGTACAACTTTTACCATTCCCGCATAACCATAAGTTCCTGTTATTTGCCCTATATTAATAAGTTCGCCAGATTCCAAGCTATCACCCCTTTAATATCGTAAGGGGTAAGGTATAAGGAACAAGGAGTTGATAACAGCTAGCCCCCTAACCTTTCACACCTAACGTCTCACTAAAAATGAAAGGGCTAATTGTTTAGCCCTATCTTAATATTTCAACTACTACTCTTTTCCCCTGTTTGGTTGCCGTAGCTTTGGTAAGGGTACGGATAGATTTGGCAATTTTACCCTGTTTTCCAATAACCTTACCCATATCATCGGGTGCAACCCTGAGTTCCAAAATAATCGATCTTTCACCCTCTACCTCTGTTACATGAACCTCTTCGGGGCTATCTACCAGAGCTTTGGCAATAAATTCAACCAGTTCTTTCACTTGTGTTTCACCCCCCCCCGCCTTACTTGCGACTCTCTGCAAACCTGGCCATAACCCCTTGCTTTTGTAAAAGAGATCTGACGGTATCAGAAGGTTTTGCTCCATTGGTCAGCCATTTCAAGGCTTTTTCTTCATCAAGCTTTACTGTTGCAGGACTGGTTGTCGGATCATAATAACCAATTTCTTCAATAAATCTTCCATCCCTTGGAGACCTGGAATCAGCTACAACCACTCTATAAAAAGGTCTCTTTTTGGCACCCATTCTTTTTAACCTGATTTTTGTTGCCACGTACTCACCCCCCTACGCACTTCGCGCAATTTTTAATTCTAAATTTTTAATTATTAATTAATGTAGAAATGCCAGGCATTTCTCATTATTTTAATCAGAAAACAAGCATAATTATTTTCATCATCTACTGCTACCTGCCATTTACCTGTTAAAATGGAAACTTAATCGGCGGTAGGCCTTTTTTACCTTTTTTGCCCCCCAGATCGACAAACTGCTTCATTAACTTCCGGGACTCATCAAATTGTTTCAACAGGCGATTTACTTCCTGTACCCTGGTTCCACTTCCACGGGCAATTCTCTTTTTACGGCTACCGTTTATAATAGAAGGGTCTCTTCTTTCTTGAAATGTCATTGATCTAATAATAGCTTCGACTCTCAAGAGTTCCTTTTCATCAAATTCGCCTTTCATTTTATTAAGCTGTTTTCCCATTCCGGGTATCATCCCCAGTAGATCTTCCAACGGACCCATTGACCTGATCTGCTGCATCTGTTCCAGGAAATCTTCGAGGGTAAATTCCTGCTGCCTGATCTTGCGCTCCATTTCCCTGGCTTTCTTTTGATCAATATTGGCCTGGGCTTTTTCCACCAGACTCAGGATATCTCCCATACCCAGGATACGCGATGCCATTCTATCCGGGAAAAATGTTTCCAGAGCATCAAGTTTTTCTCCCGTACCTACAAACTTGATAGGACATCCTGTAACCGCTTTTACTGAAAGCGCCGCCCCACCCCGGGTATCACCATCCAATTTGGTAAGGACGATACCAGTTAACCCAAGATTGGTATTAAATGCCTCAGCAACATTAACTGCATCCTGTCCTGTCATGGCATCTACCACCAAAAGAATCTCATCAGGTTCAACCACTGATTTGATATGTTTCAGCTCGTCCATTAACTCTTCGTTTATATGCAGGCGACCTGCGGTATCCAGTATAACAATATCCCTGTTATTACTTTTTGCATATTCCAACGAAGCTTTTGCTATATCTACAGGATTACCCTTTCCCATGGAGAATACAGGTACCTCCGTCTGTTCACCCAGCACCTGTAACTGTTTAATTGCAGCAGGATGGTAAACGTCACAGGCTACCAGAAGAGGTCTTCTACCCTGTTTAATAAGGTTTTTCGCCAGCTTGGCCACAGAAGTAGTTTTCCCTGCCCCCTGTAATCCCACCGCTATAACAACCATCGGAGTCCGGGAAGATAAATTTAGCTTACTTTCCGAACCTCCCATCAGTTCGGTCATTTCATCATGAACTATCTTAATAATCTGCTGACCAGGAGTTAAACTCTGTAATACCTCCTGCCCAACTGCCCTTTCACGAACCCTGTTAACAAAATCTTTTACTACCTTAAAGTTGACATCAGCTTCCAGCAAAGCAAGGCGAACTTCCCTCATTGCTACTTTAACATCCTGTTCTGTTACCTTACCTTTACCCCGAAGCTTTTTAAATATGTCCTGCAATTTATCTGATAAACCTTCAAATGCCACTGTACCTCTCCTTTTCTCTATACCGATTCCGTAACTTCACGCAGTATTTTCACTGCTCTGGCCAGTGTTTTCTCATCTACTTTTTCTTCATTATTTAATAACGCATATATTTTTTCTAGATGTTGCCGGGCACTCATAAATTTTTCTACTAATCCCAGGCGGTGTTCATAATCCTCAAGAGAACTTTCTGCTCTTTTTAGCAGGTCGTAAACAGCCTGCCTGGTAATACTCATATGTTCAGCAATCTCTGAAAGAGACCAGTCATTCTCATAATGAAGGTTCATTACTAACTGCTGTTTTTCTGTTAGTAGTGGTCCATAAAAATCCTTTAACATAATCATATGTTCAATTTTTTCTAACATAGTGATTTTCTCCTCGTGTAAAGGGAAAATGCTTTACACATAAATATTACTCATCCTATATGAGAATGTCAAGGCCAGTTTGCTTGATGGCCTAATTTAATCTAAAATGTAAATAGCTTTTTTTAGGAGTTGAAATTAATGAAAGAAAAGATTGCCCTATTAACTGACAGTGCATGTGATTTGCCTCATAAACTGATCAAAAAATACGATATTAAGATTTTACCACTAAAGGTTATATACCCAGGAGAAGAATACTCTGACCGGGTAGATATTGAACCAGCAGATGTATACAAAAGAATGCCCGAGGAAATCCCCACCACATCTATGCCTTCTTTACATGAAATAAAAAATATTATAGAAAAAATTCGCAGTGATGGCTTCACTCATTTACTAGCAGTCCATATTTCCAGTGGGCTCTCAGGTACCTATAACGCTGTAAAACTTATTACCCGGGACATTGATGATATGGTGATAAATGTAATTGATTCAAAAACTTTATCCATGGGAACAGGTTGGATGGTTCTTGAAGCCGCCCGTAATATCGCCAGTGGTATTAGTTTTAATAAAATTATGGAAAATATCAATAATATTAAACCTAAAATGCGGTTATATTATGTCATTAAAACCCTGGAATATTTGCGCCGTGGGGGGCGTATAGGTCTTGTTGCGAGTATGCTTGGACAGTTTTTACATTTAAAACCTATTATTTCGGTTAACGAAGAAGGGAAATATTTTACGTTTTGTAAAACCAAAGGAAGATTAAAATCCATAGAAAAA
>DAOUSQ010000066.1 GCA_030627145.1 Syntrophomonadaceae bacterium
CGTTCAGATGTTTATTGAGCTAATAACACCGATAGCAATAGAAGAAGGATTAAGGTTTGCTATAAGAGAAGGTGGAAGAACCGTTGCATCAGGTGTTGTTACCGGGATTGAAGAATAAGTATTAATTTTGCCGGGGCTTATCTGGGTTAATCAACAGCAGAGGACTAGAACATCTGCTATAGTGTTTTTCAGGGATGCTCTAAATTATTGACATAAATGATGACGTTATGATAGAGTATTGTAGGATTTTTGTGACGGGATGGAGGTGTACTCAGAGTGAGAGTAGGAATAACATTAGCATGCACCGAATGTAAACAACGTAATTACACAACTACCAAGGATAAGAAAAAACAGACAGAAAGAATTGAATTGAGAAAGTATTGTAAGTTCTGTAATGCACATACTGTCCATAAAGAGATAAAGTAATATTGGGGATGTGAGTATATTGGCTAAGAACAATGTTACTGCTAAAAATGAAGTAACCATGACAGGACGCTGGGCAAATATTAAGCAATATTTTGTAGATGTTTACAGTGAACTCAAAAAAGTCCACTGGCCGAGTAGACAGCAATTGATAGCTTATACCGGGGTAGTATTGTTTTCTGTTGCCCTGGTAGCGTTAATAATATGGTTATTTGATTCGGGAGTCTCGGTTTTATTGGAAAAGTTATTTGAGGCCTTTGCCTAAACATGGAGGAGGTGGTTCCAATTAGTGTAGAAGAGCAATTGGAACAGGATGAGAAAATAGAAATTGAACAGGAAACCCAACCAGCTGAAGAGAATAAACACCAGGGTAAATGGTATGTAATACATACTTATTCGGGTTATGAAAATAAAATAAAGGTTGACCTGACTAAAAGAGTAGAATCCATGAATATGAAGGATAAGATTTTTGATGTAATTATTCCTGAAGAACAGGAAGTAGAATATAAAGGCGGCAAGAGAAAAGTCACGAATAAAAGAGTCTTTCCTGGATATGTTATCGTTAATATGAATATGGATGAAGATTCATGGTATGTAGTTCGGCATACGACTGGTGTTACAGGATTTGTTGGAAGTGGGAGCAAACCTATTCCTTTACAGGCCGATGAGATAGATAAAATTTTTAGACAAATGGGATTGGTAGAGAATAAAGCAAAACATATGGATGTAAAAATTGGTGAAAGCATCAGGGTAAAAACAGGACCTTTTGCTAATTTTGAAGGTATAGTAAAAGAATTGTTACCTGACCGGGGTAAAGTAAAGGTTAATATATCTATGTTTGGCAGGGAGACTCCTGTGGAACTGGATTATGAACAGATAAATAAATTATAAGGAGGTGAAAGCATGGCCAAAAAAGTTATGGGGAGGATATCATTACAGATAGCTGCAGGTAAAGCTACGCCAGCACCACCAGTAGGGCCAGCGCTTGGTCAGTATGGTGTAAACATAATGGGTTTTTGTAAAGAGTATAATGCTAAAACCGCTAATCAGGCAGGATTTATTGTTCCGGTTGAAATAACTGTATATGAAGATAGATCCTTTTCATTTGTTATAAAATCACCACCAGCATCAGATTTGCTCAAAAAGGCAGCTAATATTGAAAAAGGTTCTGGTGAACCGAATATTAACAAAGTAGGGAAAGTTCCCCGTGAAAAACTTGTTGAAATCGCTGAGACCAAAAAAGAAGACCTGAATGCTGCTGATCTGGAAGCGGCTATACGGATGATAGAAGGAACAGCTAGAAGCATGGGTATTGAGGTAGTTAATTAATTGGTTTCTTCGCCTGAACTCAAAACTTGAAAATAACAAATTAGTAATTGTGCAAAACATAAGTGGGAGGATTTAATCCGCATAAACCACAGGGAGGTATTAATGTGAAAAGAGGAAAAGCGTATAAAGAAGCAAGTCAAAAGGTCGATAAACACAAACTATATGAACCCCTCGAAGCACTCCAACTGGTAAAAGAAACATCATCAGCCAAATTCGATGAGACAGTAGAAGTTCATATTAAACTTGGTGTTGATCCACGTCATGCTGAACAGCAGGTAAGAGGTACTGTGAGCTTGCCACATGGTACTGGGAAGACCCGGAAAGTACTGGTTTTTGCCAAGGGCGAAAAAGTAAAGGAAGCTGAAGCATCCGGAGCTGATTACGTAGGAGGCGAAGAACTGGCCGAAAAAATCAAGGGTGGTTGGTTTGATTTTGATGTAGCTGTAGCTACACCGGATATGATGGCTGTAGTAGGTAAACTAGGTAAGATACTTGGACCAAGGGGGCTTATGCCTAATCCCAAGGCAGGAACTGTAACTTTCGATATTGAACGAACAGTTAATGAACTAAAGGCTGGTAGAATAGAATATCGTCTTGATAAGAATGCTATTATTCATGTTCCTATTGGGAAAATTTCCTTTGATATCGAAAAACTGCAGGAAAATCTTAATGTTTTTGTAAATGCTCTTATTAAAGCAAAGCCAGCTGCTGCTAAAGGGCAGTATATGCGTTCGGTAAATATTTGCTCTACAATGGGCCCGGGAATAAAGGTTAATCCTCTTGTGTTAATGGCAGCTAATAAGTAAAATAAAACATATATAAAATTGAAAACTAGAACTGTAGACAGCCGGTGGCGAAAGCCATAATAAACTTAAGTTTGCCTGCCGAGGTTATAAAATAGTTAAACTGCCTGTATTTTTTGCAGTTTAAAAACCTCTGCAACTGTTGTCTGCAGAGGTTTTTTGAGTTTAATTTTAATTTTTAATTAATGAAGAAAAACTAATGTTTTTCATTGATAAAAGTATGAGAGGACTTGGGACTAACCTGAAATTAATAATTCATAATTATATATAAAGGGGGTGAAAAAGCATGCCCAAGATCGAAGAAAAACAAAAAGTTATAAAAGAGATAGAACAAAAGTTGGAAAATGCGAACCTGGTTGTTTTTACTGATTACAGGGGTATTAACGTAGAAGAGATGACTGATCTTAGAAACAGACTGAGGGTTCCAGGAGTAGAGTATAAAGTGCTTAAGAATACTATGACAGAGTTTGCTCTACAGAATCTGGGTTATGAAGATGTGATATCGCATATAGAGGGACCCAATGCAGTTCTCTTCAGTAATGAAGACCCGGTTGGTCCGGCTAAGACTATTTTTGAATTTATCAAAGAGTACAAGAAACTTGAAGTTAAAATAGGAATACTTGAAGGGCAAACGATATCGGCAGAGAAAATAAAATCCTTAGCAGAGTTACCTTCCAGAGAAGTTCTTTTAGGGCAGGTGGTTGGTACCATGCAAGCTCCAATTTCAAGTTTTGTTTATGTTCTAAATGCAAATCTTACAGGTTTAGTAAGAGCTTTAGAACAAGTAAGAGAGAAAAGAGAAGCAAGCTGATATAGGAGAAAAACTATCAAGTAAATTAAATAATTTAGGAGGTAATAAATAATGAGTAAAGTACAGGAAGTTATTGATATTGTTAAAGAGTTAACCGTGTTGGAATTATCAGAACTGGTTAAGGCTTTGGAAGAAGAATTTGGCGTAAGTGCAGCTGCCCCGGTTGCTGTTGCTGCAGCACCGGCTGCAGGGGCTGCTGCTGAAGCTGTTGAAGAACAGACTGAATTCGATGTTATTCTTTCATCAATAGGTGATAAGAAGATTAACGTAATTAAAGTTGTCAGAGAAATTACCGGTTTGGGACTTAAAGAAGCTAAAGCGCTGGTAGATGGTGCCCCCGGCGCTATCAAGGAGAAAATATCTAAAGATGAAGCAGAAGAGATTAAAGCAAAAATTGAAGAAGCCGGCGGTGGCGTAGAAATAAAGTAGTTTTTTTAGAAAAAGGTGCTGCTTATATGCAGCACCTTTTTTTCATAAATTAACAACGCAACTTTCGGAGTTGACAATACCTAATTTGAAGTAATACCAAAATATGGATGTTTTTGTCTGAGAACACTTAGTTAGGAGTTAAGAGTTCTTGTAATAAAATTCAGCTAAGTTAATGATTATTTGCCTCACATCTAAGGTTCCACTTTAAACCCCGAGCAGACACGCGGGTTTGCCCTTACAAGGGACAGGAATTTTTAAGTCTAACGTCTACTAACCCTTTTACCTATCACTAAAATAATGTTCCGATATCTATTATTAATGAAATATTACCATCACCTAAAACAGCAGCCCCTGATATGCCAGGTGTTCCATGTAGTAACTTGCCCAGAGAACTGATGACAATTTCCTGAAGCCCTATCAGCTCATTAACGGTTAGACCTATATATTGATGATCTTTTTTTATTACGACCACATAGAGTTTTTCATTAATATCATCTTCCAATTCTGCTACTTCCAGGAGTTCAGCTAAATTAATTAATCGCAGAACATTACCTCTTAAAACTACTACTTCTTGACCCTGTACTTTTTTTATCTCGTGCTTTTCAACTGCAGTAATTTCAGCTATATTTGCCAGAGGGATAGCATAAATTTCTTGTCCCACTGTAATCATTAATGCCTGGATAATTGCCAGTGTTAAAGGAAGCGAGATAGTAAATATCGTGCCCTGCCCCGGCCTGTTTTCTACCGATATAGTACCGTTTAACGATTGAATTGTTGCTTTTACAACGTCAAGGCCTACCCCTCTTCCTGATATGTCAGTAACTTCAGTGGCCGTGCTGAACCCGGGAACAAAAATTAAATTAATGATGCTGGCTTCGTCCATTTGTTCGAGTTCTTGCTGGGAAATAAAACCTTTTTCAACAGCCTTTCTTTTAATATCCTCCACATTGATCCCGCGTCCGTCGTCTTCAACTATAATAACAATAGAATTACCTTCCTGTTTGGCGGCAAGTCTTAATGTTCCCTGTGCCGGTTTACCGGATCTTTTTCTATCTTCGGGATTTTCGATACCATGGTCTATGGAATTTCGCACAAGGTGTAACAGTGGATCAGCAATTTCATCGATTATTTTTCTATCCAGTTCAGTTTCTTTTCCTTCTATAACGAGGTCAATATCTTTCCCCAGTTTTTTGGTTAAATCACGGACCATTCGAGGGAACCTGTTAAAAACCTGCTCAATAGGCACCATTCTAGCACCCATGGTAATATTCTGCAGGTCGGAAGTTATCTTATTTATTTGTATAACAGTTTCATTAAGTGCAGAAATATTAGCCATTTTTGATATTTGTTCCAGACGACTTTTGTTAATAACTAATTCACCGACCAGATTCATCAACTTATCCAGTTTTCCAATATCTACGCGTACAGTTTGATTTATTTTGGTATTATTATTATCACCAGAGCTGGTATTTTGCCTAGGGACTTCCCGGGTACCTGAAGCGGTGTTCATGGATTTGATTTGCTGTATACTAACTTCACTGATTTGGTTTATAGCTTTGCTGATATCATCTTCGTAAGCGGATGTTACCAGTATGATTGTAAACTCATTTTCAAAATTTTCATCTTCAAGGGCACGGCTGTCAGGAATAGACTTGACTATTTGCCCTATTTTCTCCAGGTTATTGAACACCATAAAGGCCCTTACAGATTTCATTACACAGTCAGGGGAAGTTTCAATAGTCAAATGATAAATATTCAAGTTTTTTTTTTGTTTGCTTCATCTAGAAGTTCCTGTTCTTCTCTGGTAAATTCTATATTTATATTTTCACTGGCTGCTGCAGTATCTACTGCATCTATTTCATCAAAACTCTCTAATTTACTTATTAAGTTTTCAATATCAAAATCTTTATTGTTTCCTGAAGCAACTGATTCAACCATTTCGCCCAGGATATCTACACTTTGAAAAAGTAGATCGATTATTTCGGGGGATAGATTTAGCCTATTTTCTCTTAAATTATCCAGGAGATTTTCCATTTTATGATTCAATTCTGTAATTTTTTCAAAACCCATTGTTGCGGACATGCCTTTTAAAGTATGTGCATACCTGAAAACCGAATTCAGGGCATCCTTATTTCCAGGATTTTGCTCTAGTTCAAGCAATTCATCATTAATGCTTTGCAAATGTTCGCGTGATTCCTGCAAGAACAAGTCCATGTAATTATTAGTATTCACAAAAATAACCTCCGGTCATAATATTTTATTAAAATCTGATTCTACTGCAAAAAGTCCGTTATTATCTCTTTTCGGGGAGACTTCAGTCTCCTGAAAATCAGGATACTAATTCTTCGGCATTTGAC
>DAOUSQ010000010.1 GCA_030627145.1 Syntrophomonadaceae bacterium
GCCAGCATGTCCTCGAGTGAACGACCCGAAAGCTTACCATAATCTTTGAAAGCTTTTACCCTGAAAAAAACATCCCCTTCAACTTCGTAAGCAAATCCCTTGTCTATTAAGGTGCTTACTGCATTTATTATTTCCGGTATATGCTCACTTACCCTGGGATGTACATCAGCCCTGATTACATTTAAAGCATCTATATCCTTAAAGTACTCATTAATATAATTTTCTGCCAGTTTAATCGGGTCTCTCTTTTCCTCCCTGGCTCGATTTATTATTTTATCATCCACATCAGTAAAGTTTTGTATATAAGTTACTTCATAACCCCTGAATTTGAGATAACGACGAAAAGTATCAAAGACAATAACAGGTCGTGCATTCCCCAGATGAATATAATTATACGTCGTAGGTCCACATACGTATATATTGACTTTATGCGGATTCAATGTTAACAGTTCTTCTTTTTTCCCGCTTAGAGTATTGTATATTTTCATTTATTTTAACCTCCCTATTTAATAATTCCAGTTGTTTTTCCAATTCGTCTATTTTTGCCTGCATAGCTTCCAGGGTATCTGCTATTGGATCTGGAAGCATATGATGTTCAAGGTCAACTTCAATCTTACCATCCTCAACTTTCGCACCGTCACGTACTACTATTCTTCCTGGAACTCCCACAACCGTACAATTTGGAGGAACACTTTTTAATACTACAGAACCTCCCCCAATCTTTACATTGTCACCTATAACAAAAGACCCCAGTACTTTAGCACCTGCACTAATGGTAACATTGTTGCCGATGGTAGGATGACGTTTACCTTTTTCCTTTCCTGTACCACCCAGGGTTACTCCCTGGTAAAGAGTTACATTATCACCTATCTCTGTTGTTTCACCAATAACTATTCCACCTCCATGATCAATAAAGAAGCCTTCACCTATTTTCGCTCCGGGATGTATTTCTATACCTGTAATAAAACGACTAATATGCGAAACTACTCTTGCCAGAAAATAACATTTCTTTTTGTATAAAAAATGGGCTAAGCGATGGTTAATTATCGCTTGAAATCCTGGGTAGCAAAAAATGATTTCAAGAATACTACGCGCTGCAGGATCTCTTTCAAAAACTACCTTAATATCTCTTTTTATTGTCGATAACACTTTGATCCTCCTTTTGGCTTTATTAATTAAAAAGCCTTTCATCTCTACAAAGAGACGAAAGGCTATACTTCCGTGGTCCCACCCTATTTAAGTAATGTCATAGATAAACACACTCCACTTTAAAAATGTAACGGTTTTACCGGATATACTTACTATCTTTTCAGTATACCTGCTCCCGGGTGCATTTTCAGCGACTTCATACTGTGAAAAGGCTCTCAGCCGGTGACCTCTTCTCTCTAGCAGCGATCGACGCATACTTCTCCCATTCACTGCAGTTAATTATTTAATTAGTAAGATTATATGCATGTATAATTGACAATGTCAACAGAATCACAAAATATTGCTCAGGTTAATAATGGTATTTCCCGCTTTTATCTCTCTTTTTTACAATTATTTTCAATTAAAGTTATAGAATGTTTTATTCTACGTATTGCTTCATCCTTACCCCAGATATTAATTAAATACGGCAAATCAGGTCCATGAGTATTTCCTGTTAAAGCACAGCGCAGGGGCATAAAAACATTTTTAGGTTTTAATTTAAGCTTCTTAACAATACTTTTTATATATTTTTTTATCTCATCAGCATCGCTGCTTGTAGGATAATCACAGATAAAGGCTTCTAAAACAGGTAACACACCTTCCCCCCTTAATACATCCAGTGCATCATCATCGTAAACGGGATCATCAAAAAATACCCCGGCCTGCTCTTTAACATCACTTAAACATACAAGTCGATCTTTAACAGCTTCCACAAGAAGACTGTACCTGTTATCATCCATTTGTTTGACCTTTTCAGCAAATCTGGAGTTTTCAAGATAAGGTTTTAACTTTATCTTAAGCTCTTCAATATCTAACTTTTTAATATACTGTTGATTTAACCAGTTTAATTTATCCAGATCAAAAACAGCAGGACTTTTAGATACTTTATCCAGGTTAAAAGCTGTAATTATTTCATCCTGGGAAAGGATTTCCTCTTCCCCTTCTGGTGCCCATCCCAACAAAGCCAGGAAATTAAAAAGGGCTTGAGGAAGATAACCCATTTCACGATACTGTATTACTGATGTTGCCCCATGCCGTTTACTCATCTTCTGTCTGTCACTACCAAGAATAAGGGAAATATGCGCAAACTGTGGTCTTTTTAAGTTCAAAGCGTCATATAACATTAACTGCCGGGGGGTATTTGATAAATGTTCCTCTGCTCTTATAACATGAGTAATTCCCATTAACACGTCATCTATAACTACAGCAAAATTATAAGTCGGAAGATTATCCGACTTTATTATAATAAAATCTCCTTCATTGGCACTCTCAAAGCTTACTCGACCTCTAACCATATCATCGACTATATAAACCTTATTTTCAGGCACCTTAAAGCGTATAGCTGGTTTTAAACCACTCTTTAATTTCTCCTGAATATCTTCTTTACTTAAATGACGACATTTTCCAGAATAGTGCACAATTTGCCCATTTTCAAGTAAAGCCTGTCTTTCTTTTTCTAATTCTTCTTCGGTACAAAAGCAGTAGTAAGCCTGTCCAGAATCTAATAATTTTTGGGCATATTCATTATATATTGAAAGGCGCTCTGTTTGCCTGTACGGACCATTATCACCCTGCGCATCAATGCCTTCTGCCCAGCTAATACCCAGCCATTTAAGTGAATCTATTATTTCTGTTTCATATTCTCGCCTGGATCTCTCCAGGTCTGTGTCTTCTATTCGCAATATCATTTCCCCGTCATTGTGAGCTGCAAACAAATAATTAAACAGGGCTGAACGAGCTCCACCGATATGTAGTGGACCTGTAGGGCTGGGCGCAAACCTGACTTTTATTTTATTCATAAAAATTTCCTCCCTTGCACAACGATAATTATAACATTTCGATTTGAACTTTAAATAGATATTTTCAGGCTTTAATAGACGCGGGTTCGCTTCGCTCACTTGAGCCCTTCGGGCTTTTTTTAGACACAGGTTAACACTATTTTAGCCTTTATTACATGCACTGTATTAGTTAATATCCATACTGCCAACCCAATAAATATCTGTGCGTATCCGTGTTTATCTGTGGTTAATTTTTTTGGTTTGGGTGAGCTTCGCTCACCGAAGGCCCTGCGTTCCTTTTTTTGAGTTCGCTTTGCTCGCTCTTTTTTTGTATTATCCGCGTTAATCCATACCCGAAGGGTCTACGTGCGATGGAGTCGCCAGCGTTTATTTAAATTATGCTGTTACGCAACATATGTCAAATGTGAAACTTGAGAACATATTATATTATATTACACTTTGAATACTATCTCTTAATCTATTTAATAAATCAATTAATTTTCTAATAAGTCCTATTGCTTCGTTCCCGGTATCTCTTATCTCTCCAAGGTTTCTTTCCAGGCTTTTCAGCTGTTCGTCAATCTTACTAACATTAATATTTAACTGGTTTACTTTTTGCATTAAATTAATGATTTGTTCAATTTGAGCTTCTGATAGGTTTATATTTAAGTCACCAGTTACCTCTATAATTATCTTTTTTATTTCTTCCGGATCTGATGTGTTTCTTTCGATAACCTTTCTTTTTACTTCATAAATAATTTTTTGTGCATTATTCTTACCTACTTCTTGCCCAAGCTCTGTAGTTTCAGCTATTTCCTGATGTGCTGTCTCTTTAGCATTTTCATTTAATTTTTCTCCACTAGCTGATTCAAAGGCCTTTATAATCCCGGTTAATGCAGCTGTTCCAGAAACTTTAAAAGGAGCAGCAACAATAACACGTGCATCCTTGATGCCTGCCGTGGACAGCGCATTGGCATACATAAAAGGAGTAATTGCCGTAATATTATTTTCCTGGACCTCAATACCGCTTCCTTTATCAAGTAATTCACAATAAGCAGAAGAGATAGCTCTTGTACCTATAAGGTTTTCATCTACCACTCCCTGCAGGTACCTTCTTTCTTCCTTATTACTCACGGTAATAAAACGTGTATCACGCCCCCCCAGCCATTTACTAAAATAGTCCGTAACTAATTTTTTCTGCTCATCATTAAGGTCCTGCCCCAAACTGATTACTATTCGCGATTCTTCGCCTCCAGCACCTGTAATTCTACTTTCCCCTTTAAAATAAGTTATCCCTGCTACCAGTGTAACAACTACCACCAGAATAATTAAAGTTCTGCTGTGTATCATTATTTATAACCTCCTGCTGTTTTAAACTAGTGTTCCTCCCACAGCAGATATTTATAAATACAACTTTCGCACTTGACAACATAATGTTTTTTCATTCCATAAAAAGTATTATTTAAGTGATAGGTGAAGGGGTAAACGTGGGGGGTGAGGTGTTAGACGTAAGACGTTAGACATGAAGCAAATATAATCATTAAACTTAGAAAAATTTGCTTACAAGAAATCCTTACACCTAACTCCTCATTCCTTATTTATTATTCTTGGGCAAAAAACATCCATATTTTAGTATTACATCAATTTAGATATTGTCAACTATGAAAGTTGATTTATAAATCTTAATTTTATTGCTTTTAAAAGCCTGGTATAAGCCCTTTTGAAGAAAAAATATCCAGCGATGTGACGTTGGTGTGGGATAAATGATTTTATCCATTTGCAGTAAGTTTTTCACAATACTTATAAACATCAATCAACTAAAACAACTGCCTGGGCAGATATCCCTTCTTCACGCCCTTCAAAACCCAATCTTTCAGTAGTAGTAGCTTTAATACTCACCTGGTCAGGAATTAGTTTAAGAACCCTGGCAATATTGGCTCGCATTTCCGGGATATAACCTGCCATCCTGGGGTGTTGAGCAACAATTGTGCTATCAATATTTATTATGGAAAAACCGGCTCTCACTATTTTCTGTCCTACTACTTCCAATAAATAAAGACTACTAATATCCTTATAGTTCATATCAGAATCAGGAAAATGTTGTCCAATATCTCCCATACCTGTAGCCCCCAGAAGTGCATCACAAATAGCATGAATAAGTACATCAGCATCCGAATGACCTGAAAGTCCTTTAGGATGGGGAATTTGAACCCCCCCAAGTATTAGTTTTCTACCTTCCCGCAGGCAATGAACATCATAACCAGCCCCTATGCGCAAAAAATCCCTCCTTGCACTCTACGTATGCCTACCCCTTACCATTCAATAAGCCCTGTGCTATTATCAGGTCTTCCGGGGTGGTTATTTTTATATTTTTATAATCCCCAGATACTATTTTAACCCCACCAGAGTGATTTTCAAAAACAGATGCATCATCAGTTCCAGTAAATCCTTTCTCATAAGCCTTTTTATAGGCTCTTCTCAGTTTATCATAATCGAAAATCTGCGGAGTCTGAATAGCCATAATGCTTGATCTATCCAATGTGTGCTTCACAAAACCATTTTTGTCCATTATTTTCAAGGTATCCCGCACAGGTATCCCAGGAACAGCCGCCCCCCATTCCCGGGCTGCTTCAAAAACCCTTTTTAATAGCTCACTTGTCAAAATTGGTCTTGCCCCATCGTGTACAGCAACAAAATCAGTTGCTTCTCCCAAATGCTTCAATCCAGTCCATACCGAATCCTGTCTTTCCTTTCCTCCGGCTATTACTTTACTGATTTTTTTATATCCATACTTTTGTACTATTTCTTTTTCACAATACTCAGTTTCCCTGGAATTGGCTACAATAATTATTTCATCAACCGGCTTAAATTTTTCAAAAACATCTAAAGAATAAGTTAGAACCGGACGAGAATTTAAAAGTAAATATTGTTTATTAGTTGTACTTCCCATTCTGCTGCCGATCCCTGCTGCCGCAATAACAACCCTGAGGTTGTTAACCATAAAAATTCACCTCTTGTACATCCTGTAAAGAATCTTTAATGCCGCGTTGTTTTTCTTCCCTAAGTTTACGTGTAAAAATCATTCTGCCTGCTGCAGTTTGAAAAACACTTGTAACCATTACTTCAAGATCATGGCCAATTTCATTATAGGCATCTTCTACAACTACCATTGTGCCATCATCAAGATATCCAACACCCTGGCCGGTTTCCTTGCCCTCTTTTATAATGTTAATATGCATTGTCTCTCCAGGATAGACTATCACTTTAACAGCATTAGCCAGTTCATTAAAATTTAGTACAGTTATGCCCTGTAATTCTGCAACTTTATTTAGATTGTAGTCATTAGTAATAATACTGGCTTTAAGTTCTTTACAAAGACGTATTAATTTAGCATCAACTTCTTTTTCCTTATGTATATTTGTTTCAATTATATCAATTTTTATATTAGAATTCTTCTGCATTTTGGATAGAAGTTCCAGTCCACGCCTTCCTTTATTACGTCTAATGTTATCTGAAGAATCCGCAATATGCTGTAATTCTTCAATGACAAAAGTTGGTACAATTAAAGACCCTTCAAGAAAATTACTCAGGCATACATCATATACACGACCGTCAATTATAGCACTCGTATCAATTACTTTATAATTTGCCCCACTATCAGGAATATCTTTTTTTCCCTTATCTGTCCCTACTGGAAACATTTTAAAAACATCAAAAGCCCGTCTTGTCCCTATCTTCAGGCCTATATAAACACTAAGAAAAAAAATACCAATTGTCAAATAACTTCCCGCACCGTGTATCATGGAAAGGGGATAGCTGCTTAAGACACCTACAAGAATACCTACTATTAGCCCTGCTGTCCCCCCCAGTAATATTTCAATCGAAGTATTATCCAGAAATTGATTAAACTTATTTACACTCTTTTTCAAAAGAACAATACCCCGGTCTGATAAAATATAGAAAATTAAAAAAGCTGCTGCACCCAGTACCAATTTCCAAGCTCCATTTAAGAGTAAATAAATGTCGGATGCGTATACCACCCAGATTCCAAATATAAGTGCAAAAATTAATAACGATTTGGATATTTTAAACTTATTATACATTAAATACACCTCCATTATTTATTCTTCTATCGGAGATTAATATTTATTCAATAATTTATTAATAATGGAAAAATATTATAAGAATATAATAAATTTTGAGATCTAATTGTCCTATATCCTTTTTCAACTGCCATCTATGTATAATTGACAATCGGTTAAGGCACAAGCTATAATTAAAAAAATCACAAAAAAAGGGGGGCAAGTCTTCTATCATGAAGGACTTGATTTGTGATGAGTTTCAAAATGTTGTAGATAATTTATTAATAAGGCATTGCAGCATATTGGATATTCTTTCCAAGCTTTCCGAATCATCATGCCGCATTAACCGGGCAGTAAGTAAGTCTGTTACTGATTGTGGTTGCATATCTATACAAGCAGAAAAATTACATATTCCTGAAAGCATTGATACTTTCGAAGAATTGCGGGCTTATCTTGATAACCATCTGCGGGGAAAATTATGTCCGAATTGCGAAGAAGTTATTACTAGTGAATTGGGTAAACTGTTTTTTTACTCTGCGGCACTCTGTAATTGCCTTGATATAAATCTTTACGATGTCTTTATTAAGGAATATAAGAAAACTTCAACACTGGGTATTTTTAACATGACTTAAATTCGCAAATCATTTGTTAATACAATATTTTATGCAAAACCCGCTCGACTGCGGTTTTTGTTATTTATACCATGTACTCCAACAGCAGCTGCTCCTGCATTCTCTTCAAACCATTTTTAATGGAGCGAGCTCTGACTTCTCCAATACCTTCAACTTCATCCAGTTCTTCTATACTGGCTCGTAATATATGACTTAGTAAACCAAAACGTTCCACAAGATTATCAATTACCGGAAGAGGAATACGAGGAAGTTTTTGCAGTATGCGGTACCCACGAGGTGAAACCTGTTGTTCGAGATGACTGGTTGTAGTTCCCAGACCCAACAACCTGGCAATAAACACTGAATCGGTAACATCTTCCTCAAATGCCCGTAACATATTATTAAGCAGCTCCTGCGGAGACTTATTAACTGCATTTGTATAATCCTGGATAATAAATAAGGCTTCCTGCTCAACATTGATTATCATCTCATCCAACTGCATTTTTACCAACCTGCCCTCTGTTCCCAGCTCAATTATATAGTTTTCTATCTCCGCGGCTATATTCAAAACCTTTATACTACGTCGAATAACTTCACATATATCAGAAACAGTAACCATATCTTCAAATTCAAGCCCCCCCAGTCGTTGAAGTTCCCTGGCAAGTACATTTCTATATTTTTCCAGGGTTTGCAGAGCCTGGTTAGATTTAACCAGGATCGATGCCAGGTCACGTAAACGGAAAGTAATATTCCCATGATATAAAGTTACAACTTTCCGCCTTTGTGATACAGCTACTACCAGTTCTTTTGTCTGGATCGCAACCCGTTCAGCCGTTCGATGACGAATTCCAGTTTCACTCGAAGGCAGCTGGGAATCAGGATCTAACTGAGCATTTGCAATCAAAATTCTTGAAGCATCTCCATTTAGGATAATTGCCCCGTCCATCTTGGCCAGTTCGTATAATCTGGCTGGTGTAAATTCACAATCTATATAAAATCCCCCACTGACTATCTTCATCAACTCAGGAGAATCTCCTACTACTAATAGACCACCAGTATTGGCGTGAAGTATATTTTCAATACCAATTCTAAAAACAGTCCCTGGTGCAAGCATCTGTAGATATTTTTTAAAATCTCCTTGATAAATCTCGTCAACCAATATCATCCCTCCATAATAATATCAATGAAATTATCTATGTTCGTTACCTTGATAATACCTAGACCGGAAATATTGCCTTCGGTCCTACCTGTATTACTTGGTATTATTGCATTTTTATAACCCATTCTTTCCGCCTCTTTAAGACGCAGATCCAAAAATGGTACCGGGCGAATTTGTCCGGAAAGACTTAATTCACCTGCAAAAACAGTATCGAAGGGAAGAGAATATTCTTTATAACTCGATACTATGGCAGCTACTATCGCAAGATCAATTGACGGATCTTTTAAAAATACTCCTCCAGTTATTTTAAGATAGACATCATATGCTGCAAGATTATACGCTCTTTTTTCTAAAACAGCAATAATTAGCGAAAGACGATTTTGATCAATGCCCGAAGCCATGCGCCTTGCATAACCCGATCCTGCTGGAGATACCAGGGCCTGTACTTCTACTAATAAAGGCCTACTGCCTTCAAAACTGGCTGCTACTGCTGTCCCATTTGTGTTTTCCTCGTTTGGACTTATAAAAATATACGATGGGTCTGAAACTTCAATCAGCCCCTGCCCGCTCATTTCAAGCAGACCAATTTCATTGGTTGCCCCAAACCGATTTTTCGCCCCTCGCAAAATACGAAAGGAAAAATTTTTTTCTCCTTCAAAATAAATTACCACATCAACCATATGTTCAAGAACTTTAGGCCCAGCCAGTGCTCCATCCTTAGTTACATGCCCTACCAGGATAAATGCTTTTTCAGTTATTTTTGCAATTTTCATTATCCTGGCAGTGCACTCTCGTAATTGAGCTATACTCCCAGGGATAGAAGATATATTTTCTGAATAAACAGTCTGAATAGAATCAATTATTACTAACTCGGGATCTATCTCTTTTATGTATTCATCCAATAAATCAATGTCTTGCTCGTTTAACAGGTAAATGGAATCGCTTTCAATTCCCAATCGAATAGAACGCAGCTTTATTTGTTTTAAGGACTCTTCTCCCGATAAATATATGACCCTACGACCTGTTTGAGCAATAAAATTTGCCACCTGCAAAAGTAAGGTTGACTTCCCCACTCCAGGATCTCCTCCCAGTAATACTAAAGAACCTGGAACTATTCCTCCTCCTAACACACGATCAAGTTCTTTGATTCCACTACTGAATCTATAACAATCGTCATGAGATATATCATTAAGTACAACGGCTTCAATATTCTTTTTTGATTTCTTAGTTTCTATTTTTTCTACTATTTCTTCTACAAGTGTATTCCAGGAAGCACATCCCGGGCATCTCCCAAACCACTTGGAAGTTTCATAACCACATTTACTACATACAAACTTATTTATAGTTTTTTCCATTATTCTCTCCTTTAATGTAATTATATACTTAACTTACTATTTTTGTTTTCTGCCGTGTAAAAAAACCCTATATGATATAAATATTATCCTGGAATAAACTACTGTTTGGCAATATTTTGTTTTAACACTAAGTAAAAAAGTAGGAGCCATAAACATATATGGCCCCTTTAAAATTCAGGAAGTATACTTTTTCTATTAACCTTTTCTCACAACAATTTTACCTTCTTCAGTATCAATTATTATCTCATCTCCTGATTCAACTGTTTTTTTAAGTATTTCCTCTGATACCGTATCTTCAACCAGTTTTTGTATAGCTCTTTTAATAGGACGTGCTCCATAGGTAGGATCATATCCTTCTTTCATTATTAATTCTTTAGCCCTGTCACTGATTACTAAATTAAAGTTGTTTTCTTTTATTCTTTTTTCCAATTCTACCAGCAAAAGTTCAATTATTTGTCTAAGCTCTGCTTCACTGAGACTCTGGAATACAATAATTTCATCTACACGATTAAGGAATTCGGGTCTAAAAGTGTGCTTTAGTTGCTCCATAACCCTATCCTTCATCCGGGAATAGTCCTCAGCCTCATCAATAGCACTCGTAAAACCAACTCGTTTGCTACTTTTTATAGACTCTGCTCCAACATTGGATGTCATAATTACTACCGTGTTTCGAAAGTCAACAGTTCTTCCCTGTCCATCCGTTAATCGTCCATCTTCTAAAACCTGCAGCAAAATATTAAAGACATCAGGATGAGCTTTTTCAATTTCATCTAGTAAAATGACTGAATAAGGTTTTCTTCTAACCTTTTCTGTAAGCTGTCCTCCTTCATCATAACCTACATATCCGGGAGGAGATCCAATCATTCTTGCTACCGCATGTTTCTCCATGTATTCGGACATATCAAGCCTGATAATAGAATCCTCACTGCCAAACATAGCCTCGGCAAGAGCTCTTGCCAGTTCTGTTTTCCCTACCCCTGTAGGACCAAGAAAAACAAAGGAACCAATAGGTCTTTTTGGGTTTTTTAAGCCTGCTCGGGCTCTTCTGACCGCACGGGAAACAGCTTTTACCGCCTCGTCCTGACCAACAACCCGCTGGTGTAATATGTCTTCTAAATGAACCAGTCGCTGACTTTCTTCTGCTGCCAGTTTACTAACTGGAATTCCTGTCCAACTGGAAACTATAGCCGCTATCTCTTCTTCTCCAACTGAACCTACCTGTAGACTTCGTTTACTAACCCAATCTTTACGCTCATTATCAATTTCATCCTTAAGTTTTTGTTCTTCATCTCTTAGTTTAGCAGCCTTTTCATATTCCTGAGCATTTATGGCTTCTTCCTTTTCTTTTATGATTTCTTCCATTTTTGATTCTTTATTTTTTAATTCCTCTGGAAGAACATAATTTGCCAGCCTTACTTTTGAAGAAGCTTCATCAATAAGATCTATTGCTTTATCTGGTAGAAAGCGATCGGTAATATAACGGGCAGAAAGCTTTACAGCAGCTTCCATGGCTTCATCACTTATCTTAACCCCATGGTGAGCTTCATAACGGTCGCGTAAACCCCTTAATATCTCAATGCTTTCTTCAATACCTGGTTCATCAACTAGTATTGGTTGAAATCGTCTCTCCAGGGCAGCATCCTTCTCAATATGCTTCCTGTATTCATCTAGAGTAGTAGCACCTACACATTGAAACTCTCCTCTGGCAAGTGACGGTTTTAAAATGTTAGCCGCATCAATTGCTCCTTCGGCTGCTCCAGCTCCTACAATAGTATGAAGTTCATCTACAAAAACAATAATATCACCAGCTGATTTAATCTCATTTACTATTTTTGTTAATCGGTCTTCAAATTCTCCCCGATATTTAGTACCGGCTATCATTGATGATAAATCAAGGGCAACAACTCTTTTATTGCATAGGATTTCAGGCACGTGATTCTCAAATATCCTCTGGGCTAGACCCTCTACAATAGCGGTTTTTCCGACTCCAGGATCACCTATTAAGACAGGATTATTTTTTGTTCTTCTTGACAATACCTGTATAACCCGTTCGATTTCGCTATCCCTGCCTATTACAGGATCAAGCCTCCCCTCCCGGGCATCATTGGTCAGATCACGACTAAAAGCATCCAGCGTGGGTGTCTTGCTCCTGGCTTTCCTCTTACCCTGATAAGGTATTTGATTGGCAACAGATTCCTGCCCGGAATTATTATGGTTAGAGTTTAAAAGTGTCTCTCCTCCAAGCAGCATTATGACCTGTTCCCTCACTTTATCCAGTTTTACGTCCATAGAAATAAGTACCTGCCCGGCTACACCTTCTTTCTCCCTTAAAACAGCCAGCAGCAAATGTTCAGTCCCTACGTAGTTAACACCCTGCAGCCTGGCCTCATCAAACGCCAGGTTAAACACCTTTTTAGCTCTCGGTGTTATAGGTAAATCTCCTGCAGCTTTTTCCAGATTATCAAGCCTTTGCCCAATTACTTTATTTATTTCTTCTCTAACTTTTTCCAGATCAATGCCCATATTTAATAGTGCTCTGGCACCAACTCCTTCTCCTTCCCTCAGTAAGCCTAAAAGGATATGTTCGGTACCAATAGCAGGATGGTTAAGCTGTCGGGCCTCTTCCTGTGCATGCATGACAGCATTTCTTGCTCTCTGAGTAAATCTTCTAAACATATTATTAACCTCCGTTTTGTTGGATTTTTAGAAATGTTGTGAAAAACTTACTGCAAATCGATAAAATCATTTATTCTAAGTTCCTAAAGGGTCCAGTCTTTATCCCCCTTCATCTACAGGAACAAATGCTTTTGATACTTTATTACAGGACTTTTAAAAGTGTTGTGAAAAAGTCTGCTTGTTCTCTTAATCTACAATTTTTACTCTTTACCCTTTACTTCCTGCTGAAAGTTTTTCTTTAATAACTTCTGCTCTTTTTACATCTCGATTAACTGCATCCATTTCTTTTCCGGCTCTCTTTTGTAAATGGGCCGGTCTTATTGCCACTATCAGTTCGTTGAGCATAAAGGTTTTTATGTTCTTTATTATTCCCAAATCTACCCCAAGCCTGACATCAGAAAGTAAGCTAAAAGCCTCGTTTGAAGTAATTAATCCGGCATTAGTTAGTATTCCATAAGCACGTCCAATTCGGTCTTCAACCTGGTATTTCATTTGTACCTTTAACCTTTCTCTAATAACTCGTTCCTGCTCAACAACCTGTTTTGTAATACTGGTAAGATTATCTGTAATATCTTCTTCAGTTAAGCCTAATGTGACCTGATTTGATAATTGAAAGAAGTTTCCAATAAATTCGGTCCCTTCCCCATAAAGACCTCGTATAGTCATTCCCAGCTGATTTATATTTTGAAAAA
>DAOUSQ010000059.1 GCA_030627145.1 Syntrophomonadaceae bacterium
TGCTTGCTTAAAAGAAATCCTTACACCTAACTCCTCACTCCTATCTTACTTATTATTCTTGGTCAAAAAACATCCATGCTTTAGTATTACATCAAATTAGGTATTGTCAACTCCAAAAGTTAAGTTAATAATATACAAGAATTTAACATGCAAAATATTCACCTTATACAGTTCATGTTTTATTGTTTGCATTTTAAGACTAATTCAATCCCCGCTTCTTTCATAAACTCGAGTGCCAGATCATCATGAAAATTACCACGGTGAATAATTTTTATTATCCCCGCGTTTATTATCATGCGAGCACAAATAATGCATGGCTGATTGGTACAATAAAGGACAGCATCTTTAGTTGATACCCCATAATAAGCCGCATTGATTATGGCATTCTGTTCTGCATGGACACCCCGGCACAGTTCATATCTCTGTCCGGATGGAATCTCTTCATCATCACGCAAACAACCAATATCCAGGCAATGCCTCAATCCTCTTGGAGCACCATTATACCCAGTAGATATTATTCGTTCATCACGTACAAGAACTGCCCCCACCTGTCTCCTCAGGCAGGTGGATCTACTGGCAACAAGTTCAGCCAACTGTAAAAAATATTCATCCCAATCAGGTCTATTTATTTTCATTGGATAACCTCTTATTTTTTCTTTATATGCCATAAAGTGGATATTTAGCACATAAGCTTCGCACAATATTCCTGGCTTCTTCAAGTTTCTGTTGATTTTCCGGATCATTAAGTGCTATTGATATTGCCCGTGCTACTTCCTTCATGTCATCACCATTCATCCCCCTGCTGGTAAGAGCTGGGGTACCTAATCGTATTCCGCTGGTCACCATGGGGGATTCAGGATCGAAGGGTATGGTGTTTTTATTTACAGTAATGTTGACTGATTCCAGTATTGCTTCAGCTTCTTTTCCTGTCAGTCCCCTGGGTCTAACATCTACCAGCATAAGGTGATTATCTGTCCCTCCTGAAGCCAGTCTCAAACCATTTTTCACCAGAGAAGAAGCCATTACCTCTGCATTTTCTATTATTCTTTGCTGGTATTGCCTAAACTCTTCAGATAACGCTTCTTTAAAACATACAGCCTTGGCAGCAATCACATGCATGAGAGGTCCTCCCTGTATTCCTGGAAATACAGCACTATCGATCTTTCTAGCCCATTCCTGGTTACAAAGAATAAATCCTCCCCTTGGCCCACGCAGAGTCTTGTGGGTAGTAGAACTAACAAAATGAGCATAGGGAACCGGGTTGGGATGTAATCCAGCAGCTACAAGTCCAGCAATATGAGCCATGTCGACAAACAGGTATGCCCCTACTTCTTCGGCTATCTCCCTGAATTTCGCAAAGTCTATTATCCGGGGATAAGCACTTGCCCCAGCAACAATCATTGCTGGTTTTGTTTCCAGAGCTATTTTCCTGACTTGATCATAGTCAATAGTTTCAGATTCTGCATCCACTCCATATTCTACAAAATTAAAATATTTACCCGATATGTTAACCCGGCTACCATGTGTGAGATGACCTCCATGGCTTAAGTTCATCCCCATTATTGTATCACCAGGTTGTACAGCTGCAAAATATACCGCGGTATTTGCCTGGGCACCTGAATGAGGTTGTACATTAGCATGTTCTGCCCCAAAGATCTCTTTGACTCGTTCCCGGGCAAGGTCCTCAACAACATCTACATGTTCGCATCCACCATAATATCTTTTGCCAGGATAACCTTCTGCATATTTATTGGTCATTACTGAACCCTGAGCTGCTATAACTGCCCGGGAAACAAAGTTTTCAGAGGCTATTAATTCCAACTTGTTGTTTTGTCTTAATTCCTCATTTTTTATTGCTTCAGCCACTTCAGGGTCAACAGGTTTTACATATTGCTCTATATAGTCCAAATTATTGACTCCTTTCAAGATATTTTTTTTCTATAGTTTTTATTTTTTCTACTCTACGTAGATGTCTACCTGCTTGAAAATCTGTTTTTATAAAATTTTTAACAATATCTATGGCCAGGCCATTTCCAATTACCCGCGAACCAACAGCCAAAATATTAGCATCATTATGTTCCCTGGCAAGTCGGGCTGTAAAAATATTGTGACAGGTAGCTGCTCTAATGCCGGGGATTTTATTTGCAGCTATGGATATGCCAATCCCTGTTCCACATATTAACACCCCATAAATATTTTTATTTAGAACCTCTTCTGCTACCTTCTCTGCAATATCAGGATAATCTACCGATTCATATGTAAGAGTGCCACAATCAATTACATCACTACCATCCTGTATTAAAAATTCAATTATTTCTTTTTTAAGATCAACCCCGGCATGATCACAACCAATAGCTATCTTCATGTCTTCACCTCTACTCACATAACTTTTTTCCGTATTACCTTGCAAAATTTCAACCATAACCTTCTTCAGGAGTTCCTTTAGTTGTCGAGAGCTTTCTATGTACGCCTCTTGCCCCATTCCATAAGGATCTATGATATCTCTTCTGCTTTCACCGATAAATTCGCCGATGGAAAATATTTTATCTTTTTTTTCCGGGAACCTGTCCCCTAACTGCCTGCAATGTGCCTGCGTCATGGTAAGTATTAGATCAGCCCACCACACCAGATCTTTATCAATTTGCCGGGATTTATGATCGGATATATCAATACCTTCTAGAGACATTGCTTTTATTGCTTCCTGTGTAGCAGGTTGTCCATCAATAGCAAACAAACCTGCTGACACAACTTTACAGTCCTTTAATTCAAAAGCCCCTTTATATTCGGATAATAATTTTAAAAAAAAACCTTTTGCCATCGGGCTTCTACATGTATTACCTGTACACACAAATAATAACCTTTTTACCATGCTATCCTCCCCTCAAGCCTCCATCTAAAACCACTTTTATAGCCAGGATAAAAAGAGTTATACCTCCAATCATTTGAGCATAAACTCCTACAAACCTATTAAATATCTTTCCTCCGTAAAATCCTAAGAGTGTCATACCGCCAGCAACTATCCCTATAATAATCACAGTTATTAATATAGGCATTTTTAACGTACCCAAACTAAAACCTACTGTTAGGGCATCAATACTTACAGTTAGTCCTAAAAGCAGTATGTTTCCCCAACCCTGTCCACCTGACAACCAATCATCTGTAAATATCTTCTGTCTTTCGCTAAATTTATAAACTCTAGGTTTTATCTGGTTATATCCTTTAATAAAAAAATCAATGGCAATATAAAAAAGAATTAATGCTCCCAGTCGTGCTGCCCAGACTCCAAGGATTTTCCCAACAACAATCCCAAGGTTTAACCCCAAAAGAGGCATAAGTATATGAAAAATTCCAACTGTACCAGCAAATTTTAATTCATAACTACGACTTACCTTACCCATCCCCATACCCAGGGAAAGAGAAAAAGCGTCTAACCCTAATATTATGGCTACGAGTAATATAGTTATCAACTGCTCATACATTTAACAAACCTTCTTTACCTTATTCGCCAGGCTATGATATAAAATAACTCTCTAAGAAGTTTGGATATAGTTTTTTTAGTATATATGTTTTCCTTTACCTTTCATTCTCTACCGATATGACCATGTTTAACCTATCTAACAACGATAAGGTTATCCCGGTTAAATCACCTGGCAAAGGTTCAAATAGAAGAACATCAATATTATTTTCCTCTGCATCCCTTAATATTGAATATAATGAAATACTTTCACCTTTTAAATTTAACTCATACGCTTTATTTACATTATCATACCTGTAGTTGTTATTGTAATAAACAACTGCCACTTTTTTATTATTAGCTAAATGCTGTACTAATTTAGCATTAAATTCTTCATAGGATCTACAAATCAAAACTAAAGTGTTACTGTGGTAATCTGATGCTTCTTCATCACACGAATCATAAACGTCAACTTTTCTCCCCAAAAGTTCTTCAATTTCTTCTACAGGCAGACCTCCACGTCTTAGTATCCTGCTGTACCCTTCAGAAAGATCAATAATAGTTGATTCCACCCCAATTCCAGTTGAACCGGCATCTAAAATAGCAGCTATTCTACCATCAAGATCAGCTCTGACATGTTCAGCAGTAACTGGACTGGAATGTCCTGAAATATTTGCACTGGGTGCTGCCAGGGGTCCTGTCTTTTCAATTAATGCCAGAGCCACCGGATGAGCTGGCATACGCAGTCCAACACTGTCCCCCCCCCCCTGACTATTGACGGCACACTCGCCCTGGCCGGTAAAATGATAGATAATGGCCCTGGCCAGAACTTCTCCATTAGAATTATCGCCGATGAAGGCAGCTCATTTACCAGACCTTTTACCTGCTCCAGGTTGCTAACGTGGACCAGTAATGGCTTTTGAGACGGCCTTCTCTTGGCAATAAAAATTTTATTAACCGCCTCATGGTTAAAGGCTATCGCTCCAAGACCATAAACGGTTTCTGTAGGAAACGCTACCAGTTCTGAATTTCTTAATAATCCAGCAGCATGGTCAATTATCTCTGCTTCAGGTTTTAAAGCATTTACTTTCAGGATAAAGGTGTTCAGGTTTACGGCTCCTTTCTGGCCTTTATTAAGCGATCGCGTCCTCCAAGATCTTTTATCACTTCGAATTCGGTAAAATTATGTACTATTTTAAAAGCTCTTTCACTCTGATTACAAGCAATTTCTAATAAAATGTATCCCCCCGGCTTCAACATATCATATGCCTGAGGTAATAAACGGCGGTAATTATCAAGTCCATCACCAGGAGCAACCAGCGCTGATACCGGCTCATTATTTTTTACCCCGGGATCAAGTTCCCGGTACTCAATCTCAGGTATATAGGGTAAATTGGCAACAATTATATCGAATTGTTCTTCATCTTTTAATGGAGTCATTAAATCCCCCTCAAAGAAATTTACTTTGACCCCATGCCATGCAGCATTCTCCCTGGCAACCTCAAGTGCTTTTGTCGATAAATCCACTGCATATATCTCAGATCCCGGCAAATAAAAAGCAAGACTCACAGCAATAGCTCCTGACCCGGTCCCAACATCGCATATCCTGGTCCCTGTTTTTTCCTGTACCAGGCTCAATGCTGTCTCAACTAATAGTTCTGTTTCAGGTCGAGGTATAAGCACCGCAGGGGTAACCCTGAATTCGAGTGACATAAATTCTTTATAACCTGTAATATAAGCTACCGGCTCCCCATTTATTCTTCTTTTTATGTATTCCCGGAAATGGTCTCGTTCATCCTGATTCACAGGTGCATCATAATTAGCATATAAATAAACCCGGTCTTTTCCCAGAACACGGGCCAGTAGAACCTCCGCTTCTAGACGGGGCTCTTCAATAGCCTTTTCAGAGAAATACCGGGTAGTCCATTTCAGTAAATCTTTTATACTCCACTCTGCCTGCACTTAGTCCACCTTTTTCATCCGTTCTGCATGATCATAAGATATTAATGCATCAATAATTTCCTTTAGCTGTCCATCAAGAATACTATCCAATTTATACACAGTAAGATTTATCCTGTGGTCACTAACTCTCCCCTGTGGAAAATTGTAAGTACGGATACGTTCACTCCGGTCTCCTGTCCCAACCTGGCTCTTACGAGTACCTGCAAGCTCTGCATTTTGTTCTGCTTCCATAATTTCCTTTAAACGTGCTCTTAAAACCCTTAACGCCTTGGCTTTATTTTTATGCTGAGATTTTTCATCCTGGCACGTCACTACCAGCCCAGTGGGAATGTGGGTTATTCTTACTGCTGACTGAGTAGTGTTAACTGATTGTCCACCTGGTCCACTGGAACAATATACATCTACTCTAATTTCACCAGGATCAATCTCTACTTCAACTTCCTCAGCTTCGGGTAAAACTGCTACAGTTGCTGCTGAAGTATGTATTCTACCACCCGATTCGGTTGTAGGAATACGCTGAACTCGATGAACACCTGATTCATATTTTAGTTTGCTATAAGCTCCATTCCCATCTACCACAAAAATGATCTCCTTTAATCCGCCAATGCCCGTGTAATGAGAATTCATAATATCTATTCTCCAACCCTGTTCTTCAGCATATCGTGTATACATACGAAACAAGTCACTGGCAAATAAAGCTGCTTCATCGCCACCAGTACCTGCACGAATTTCCATAATAACACTTTTTTCATCATCCGGATCTTTTGGTAAAAGCAAAATCTTTAATTCTTTCTCTAACCTCTCTTTTTTTTCTTGCAGGACCTCCATTTCTTCCTTCAGCATTTGCTTGAATTCATCTTCCTGTTCCTCGTTAAGCATTTCCTGAGTATCTTTACTCTGTTGAAGTACTGATTTATATTCACAATATTTACTTACTATATCGTTTAAATCTGAATGAGCTTTGGCATATTTTTGAAATTTATTCTGGTCAGATATAACCTCGGGCGTGCTCAAGAGATCAGTTAGTTCATTATATTTTTTTTCCAGAATCTCAAGCTTTTGCAGCATCTGAAAAACCTCCTTGAATGAAACCTGGTTTTTTTCTCCTACTCATACTAGTTTGAAACATTGATTCCACTGTGAAAACCTATTTTCATCCTTAAAAGTGGTAGAATATACCCTGTTTCTATTAAAAAACGGTCCCTACAAGGGCTGAAAATGCCATTTTTTTTGTTCTACATGGGGTGAATGATTTCTTGAATGGACTTTTCGCAGTGGAATCAA
>DAOUSQ010000120.1 GCA_030627145.1 Syntrophomonadaceae bacterium
AAACCTGCCGGTAAAAATTCCGGTTATTTTAGTGGCTGTCGGTATAATACTTATCGGCCGAGCAGTAGCAATATACGGCCTTTCCCCACTAGCAAATTTAGTACACGGAGATATTCCCTTTGAGTGGCAGCATATTCTATTCTGGGGTGGTTTGCGCGGGGCTATTCCGATGGCACTTGTATTGGGACTTGGACGAAATTTTCCCGAAAGAAGCACTCTGGTGTTCCTGACATTCGGTGTCGTATTATTCTCCCTTCTCGTTCAGGGTTTAAGTATAAAAAGCCTTTTAACCAAATTGGGACTTGCCAGGTCGAAAAACAAACAGGCTGAATATGGCCGCCTGGCCAGTGAAATTTTGGCCAGCGAAGCAGCACTCACAGAATTGGAAAGATTAAAAGACCAAAAGGCACTTACTCCCACTGCTTTCGAACTGCTTTCCCAGGAATACCGTAGAAAATTAAATGAACTGAGAACTAATATTGAAATATTGACATTAAATGATGAAAAGCTGGAACAGGCACAGGAGAAAGACGCCCGCAGTATGGCTCTATTGGCTGAAAAGAATACCCTGAAAGAAGCAGAACGAACCGGACTCCTGGATGAAGACGATATGAAAGAGTTAATTGTAAAGATTGATAATGAATTAAATTTACTCAGGCAGAAAGATGAAAATACCTGATTATGAACAATAATGTCCCTATAATCCACAGGTATTTGAAATAGTGATATTCATAACAAAATTAAGCTGTCCTTCGGCCATGCTAGAATATATTTTCTGTATTAATAGAAAAACCTGCTCTGCTTCCCCGGTAATTATTGTTGACATAGCATTGACTTCATACTTTACCTTGTATTTACCAATTATTTCTAATACTATCTTTACCGTTTCCTTATAGTTCTCGTCCGCCAGTGGATAAAAACTCAACTGGCATGACATTAATGAGGCTTCTTGAAAAGTACACATATAAATCCTCCTTTTTCCGTATTTGACAATCTTTTTTCTTCTACCCAATTAAACATCGAATCTTTGGCATCAGGAGGTATGAAAAGGCACTCTCCGCTGTTTATCAAGTTTTTTCTATCCAGGTCCTGCAGCTGTTGAAGGGTTTTTAATTCAGCAAACCTGAAAACTGAGTTACTATCTGACTGTGCTTTTTTGCGATAAAATTCTCCCCACTTACTGTCCCTGCTTATTGTTCCGATAAGTAATTGCCCTCCTGGCTTTAAGACTCGATATAATTCTGCATAAGCCTTTTCAGGTTGTTTAACGAATTCAAAGGCTGTCATTGAAAATACCGCATCAAAAACATTTTCATCAAACTCAAGAGAATTTATATCCATTAATTTAAAGTCAATTGTTAGTTCGTTGTGCTCCCGGGCCTTTTTTTGCGCAATTGTCATCATATCGCGGGATATATCAATACCGGTAACAACGCATCCTTTTTTTGCCAGTTTTAAGCTGAAAATTCCCGTTCCACAGCCTGCATCAAGTACCTTCATTTCTTTTTTCGTATTAAACATGGAAAACGCCAGATTTGTCTCAACTTCATCAATAAAGGCTCCTCTAGGGGTTTGATACCATCCATCATAGGAATTTGCTTCGTTATCAAAAAAGCTCATAAAAACACCTCTTTTTGTAAATTTATTAATACTGCTCTGTAATTGACGCTGGTTCTCCGGCACTCAATGTATCGTTAGCAAAATATATTTCCAATATCATCCTGTGAAACCAGCATATAATTGGTTATTACTAATGTTGTTTAATTGAGTGCCGAATCGCACGTAAATTTTTAAGACTACCGCTGAAAATTTTTAGAAATGCTCATACCCTTTAAAAAATAATGGTTCATTTTTTTTACCTATTTTTATAAAAACCCCCTCACCTGTTTCTATGCTCCCTATAACATGGAGTGCAAAATTGTTTTTGGAGGCTATATCAGATAACATTTCGTAATCCCGGGTTGCAAAAGTAAAAATCAGTTCATACTCTTCTCCCCCCTGTACAGCCATTTCAAGTGGGTTTTTATCGAGTATTTGACAGATTTCACTGGCAAAAGGAGATATGGGAATTCGGGCAGCATCCAGTACCGCCTTAACTCCACTAGAATTGGCTATGGTATTTATTTCCTTGGCCAACCCATCACTAATATCTTTCATCGCATGAATCTTTCCTGTACTGGAAAATGTTAATCCTTCTTTGACCCGCGGCATCGGCCGAAAATGCCTTTCTAAAGCTTTTTCCTGAACAGAAGATGGAAAACTTACATCTGGATTAAGTAAAACAGCCAGTCCTGCTTCTGAACCACCCAGATTACCCGTTACTGCAATTAAATCTCCGGCCTTAGCACCACTTTGTAGAAGTACTCTTTCTTTATCAACCTGCCCGGTAACAGTTATATTAATAACCATTCCCAGGCTTGATGATGTAATATCTCCTCCTACTACTGCAACACTGTAAATTGAAGCCATTTCCTGAATTCCGTCGTAGAAATTATCGAATTCCTCTATTTGTAGGTCAGGAGGCAGGGCCAGGGATATTACTGCATGACGTGGAACTCCACCCATGGCCGCGATATCACTAAAATTAACTGCCAGTGATTTATACCCCAGGTCCTTATACGAAATACTTCCCCTTAAAAAATGGTTTCCTTCCACGAGCATATCAGTAGTTATCAGCAGCAACTTATCCGGCTCAGTCTGTACAGCTGCAGAATCATCTCCAATACCAACTTCAAGTTGATTATTGTTTTCAAAAAAACGCCTTTGTATTCGCGCAATTAAATCAACTTCACCAATTTTACTTATTTCCATATGATTTACCTCAATCCATACTATTTATCTTTGAATAAGGGTTCCCGTTGAGCAGCTTTATAATTCTTCCAGCTCGATTTCTTCTTTCAGAAGACTGTACATTTCCTTTTTTCTGGTCCTGGTTATAATTTTTTCCTTAAGTTTGGGCAATGCCTCAGTAATATCTTTCAGGTGATCAAATGAAACTCCTAATAAGATTTCTTCTTCTGCTATGTCTGTAGCATTACGCGAATTATAGCAACCAAGGCTTAAATTAATTTCTCCTGTCAGGAAAGGTACTATGGTAGCATCTACACATGTGCCCTGGCATAATGCAGTCGAAAATGTAAATCTCTGTCCCTTTTTATAGTTTTCCCCGGCAATTAACCACATCATCTCAAAAGGTTTTCCCTGAAATATTACTACATGAGGTTCAAATTCTGCGCTGGCTAAAGGTGAAATAAGTATACCCTGGTATTTACCTTTTTCAAGACGAGGATTTAAGGCAGATACCCGGGCACCTTCTTCTTTTGACAAATATACACCCATATCTAATCCAGCCTGTCCACTTCTTATCTCTTTTGGAAGTTCCTTTAATCCAAAGGCAGCTGCCCCGTTGGGGCAGGTCATATTAAATACATCTGCATAAAGCTGATTTCCTCGCTGAGCCATCATTAAAAACTGACAGAATGATAAATTCAAGTCTTCTTCATAATCATCCGGCACGTCTTCATCTCCAATAATAAAACGTACTGCAACTGGCTGGCGTGAAAGTTCTAATACGTCAATTATAATCTTTGCATATTCTTTGTTTAGCATAAAAAGATCTCCTCTCCAGTAGTCCTGTGATAAACCTTTATCTCCTACCTCTTCCTTTACTTCCTATCATCAACTCCCTGCAGCTCACCATAAATTTAGTCATAGATAAAAACTATCGTTTTCCAGATATTTGCCGCTTATATTATCGAAGGCATAGTCATGACCAGGAATAATAACACCTTTGAAAATCGAAATTAGCCTGGTACTTTCTTTAAACTTTTTTTCATTGTAATTAATCCCTGGGACTGATGCTCCTTTCCATAAATCCCTGTGATATAATGCATCACCTGAAACCAAAGCCGGGTAATTATGTCCCTTTAACCGTACAGCATAGCTGTCAATGGAATGCCCGGGAACTGGAATTAGAGATAATTCAAAAGGTAAATATGGTGAATTTTCAAAGAATTCAATCTGCCCCGTATCTCCTACCAAAGACG
>DAOUSQ010000046.1 GCA_030627145.1 Syntrophomonadaceae bacterium
AATGCAGGGAAAAAATTTTTCCTGAATGCCGTATTGAGATAGAAAATGGTTTTACAGTTGGAGAAGTAGAAATAGAATCTTTTAATATTTCACATGATGCTGTTGATCCGGTTGGATTTTGTTTTCATCACCGAAAAAGAAAATGTGTACTGGCAACAGATTTTGGGGTAGTTACGGATGAGGTTAAAAAAGCGCTTGCCTATGCTGATGCCGTGGTTCTGGAATCAAACCATGATTTAGAAATGTTGAATAATGGGCCGTACCCGGCTTTTTTAAAGCAGCGTATCAGGAGTAAGTCAGGGCACCTGTCGAATTGCGATGCAGCGCGATTAATTTGTGGTCTTCCTCGCAATAATAAACTCATGCATATTTTTTTGGCCCATCTCAGCAAAATAAATAATGTCCCCGGGTTAGCGGAAAGGACTGTAAGGAGCATCCTGCTAAAAAATAGCTGTCCAGTAGACGAGGAAATTATACTACACAGGACTTATCCTGGTCGTACGTCTAGTTATATTGCATAGGTATATATCACTTAGGAATATAGTAGTTATTAAGACAGTTAATTGCTTTAGGAGGAAACGATGGAGAAAATAGTTTTAGAACCGATAGGGTTTGTTAACTCACCATTTAAAAAACTAGAGGATATTCCGCGTCAAAGTATATACGCAAACGATAAAACAGCTTTGATAAAGATAAGCGATAAGTATAAAGATGGGCTGAAAGGTCTTGAACGTTTTTCTCATATTATTGTCTTATTTTATTTCAACAAATCAGACCACTATGATTTATTAACAACAACTCACTGGAGCACAAAAAAAAGAGGGATTTTTGGTACCAGGTCACCACATCGACCCAATCACATTGGACTATCTATAGTAGAATTAGTGAGAATTGATGGAAATATTCTTGAAATAAAAGGTGTTGATATGCTTGATAATACACTGGTATTAGATATCAAACCTTATTCCCCGGGATTAAATCCCGATAGCTGCGTATAGCGCGGAATATAGAAATATGTTATTTATATTTTTCTATATTTCACTCATACGGCTATATTTATCATCAGTCATCATAAACTCGCCAGTATTGTTTTTCTGATTCCCAGTTCCACATATCATAGTATTCTTTTGGAGGTTTCACTACAGTAGCTTTACATGTAGCAGTAATAGTACCGTCCGGCAGGCGAATTTCACCGGTAACACGGGCACTAATTTTGCTTTGTTTAATAATATGACCAACTACTTTCAAAGGTTGTTCAGTAGGAGTAGGTCGAAGGTATTTGACTTCTAACCGGGCGGTAACCATAAGATTATCATTGTTACCGTCAAGTAAAAGGGCGCGACCAGAGGTTTCATCCAACAAAGCAGCAACAATGCCCCCGTGAACAAAGCCCGGGTAACTGTTAAAATGCTCTGGAATCAAAACATCGGCCCACACTTCCTGTTTATCCGGATTATTATACCAGGTCATTTTAAGCCCAATTTTGTTCTGCCGTCCACAAAGGAAACAGGTACGGGAAACTGGTTGCTTGGTCATACTAAAACCCCCTGTTATATTTTTGTAACTTCAGGATAATCCACACCGAAGGTTTCTACAGTGATAGTTTTCATTTTCTGCGGTTCCAGGGGTCTATCAAAGGTATCCCTCTTGGAATTAACTATATTATCCACTGTTTCCATACCATCTGTAACCTTACCAAAAGCTGCATAATTACCATCAAGGTGAGGTGCCCTTGCTACCATAATAAAAAACTGTGAACCAGCAGAGTCAGGGATGGCAGTCCTTGCCATAGAAAGTACACCTTTATCATGGTTTAAATCATTACTCCATCCATTACTGGTAAATTCACCTTTAATGCAGTAACCAGGACCGCCTGTCCCTGTACCCTCCGGGCAACCACCTTGAATCATAAACCCCGGAATTATCCGGTGAAAACCAATACCATCATAAAAACCTTTTTTCACCAGGGAGATCATATTATTTACAGTATTAGGGGCTATATCAGGATAAAGCTCTGCTTCAATAAATTCCCCGTTTTCCATTTCAATTGTTATTATCGGATTATTGTTCATGTTAACTTCCTTTCTCGAATTATTATGAATATTATACCAAAAACGTCAGAATAATTATGTATAAGACTTATTTATATTTTTATACAGGGGTGTTTCAGTGAGACAAATCTATATTTACAATAATTTAAGTAGGGAAATTGATATTGAAGATAGAAGATAGAAGATATAATATGGATTCAACTTAAAGCGAGGGAATAATATGAATTCCAAACAGCTGGTATTAACAGGAATAGTAATCACATCACTTTTAACCACGCTAATTTTAAATGATATTTTACCTGGATTAGCCCTGGCTGTGATAATACTTTTAACAGGGCTCACTTTGACATATTATATTGGCTTGAATAAGAAAAGAATGGAAAAAATGCTGGAGATGAAGATGCTTATTCAAGCCGGGAAGTGTTTGCACCAGGAGGTATCAATATCTGGAATAGTAGAACAGCTGCGTTTTTGGGTGATGCGTATGGTAAAAAGTGAAAGCACTTTTATCATGGCCCCATTTGCTGAACCGACACCTACAGAAGGAACTATTGCGCGGCAGGAGTGGGAGGAAGTGAATAAGAAGATAATAGGGAACAAAAAGACTTTGATTATAAATAGAGGTGACAGTGATTTTTCTTTTGAGGATTTACCGGATGATATAAATTCATTCATAGGAGTGCCCTTAAAATTAAACAACCGAGTGCTGGGTGTACTTTATCAAATAAATAAAAAAGATAATGGCCTGTTTAATGAGCATGATCAAATGATTCTAGAAACAATTTCTGAGCAGGCTTCACAGGCTATTGAGAAAACTTTTGCTTACCAGGAGATGTGCTCACGTCATTTACTTATCATTAAGTCAATAGTACGGACTGTCGAGGCACGTAATCCAATGTTCATAGGACATGCTGAACGCGTAACTGCCATATCGAAGATTATTGGTTGTAAACTTGGACTTGATAAAAATGAAATAGAGAGTTTAGAGTATAGTGCTATGCTACATGATATTGGTTATTTAGAAGTTCAGGCAGAGGAAAACGAAAAAGGCTTTCGACACCTTCCTGAGGAACATCCATTACTGGGATCGCAAATGCTGCCACCAATAGGGATACTAACAGAGGTCAGGAAAGGGATATTATACCATCATGAACGTTATAATGGAGAAGGTTATCCCGAAGGTCTATGTCGAGATGAAATTCCCTTTGTTGCCCGAATTATTGCTGTGGCTGATGTGTATGATGTTCTCACCAGGTTGAGCCAGGAAAAAATAGCAGTAAGTCACGATACCGCAGTTAAAGAGATAAAAAAAGCAACGGGAAGTCTTTTTGACCCTCTGGTGGTAGTTGCTTTTGAAGAAGTTGGGGAAGATATTAAGGCTATTACGAAAAAACATCAATAAGTAAGAAGGTAAGTATTAATAATGCCTAAATAGTATAAAATAAAATGATGATTCCCCTGCAAAAACCTAATACTTTTATAATTTTTCTATATTATTTGTAGCGGATGCTTTAGTTTCCGCGTCAAATGCCGAAGAATTAGTATCCTGATTTTAGGGGAGACTGAAGTCTCCCCTACGAGAGATAATAACGGATTTTTCGCAGTAGAATCAATGATAGATATATTAAGGATAAAATGTCCGTGACTTTTTCCAGGTAGTAATGTATTATTACAAACGAGTTTATCAATGTTATATTAAAAGCAGGGTGACTTTTTATTAAGATATAGGCATAGTATTCAGGCTTTATCTTTATAAGGTGGCGCCATGATCTTTTAGTACTTGTACTGCTTCTTGGACCTTATTGTCGACTGTAACCAGGGTCAGCAAAAAGCTAGTTCCACCTGGTTGGTCATAGCCTACTCCCATACCATTAACTGCGGGATCAGCTGCGAGGAGAGGGCCAAGAGAACGATCATAAGTAGTGTTATCCAGCACCATTGATGAAAGATTGACATTATTGCGATTATATAGGTTCTGGTTAGGAAAACGTGATATTTGATCGGTTTGTATATTGTCATATCCCTTTTCTTTAAGTGTTTTGGCAGCGTTTTCAGCGCTTGTGTCAGTTGAGAAATAGGCTAAAATTGATTTTTCGCCGGGTTGAAGTTGCATTGTTAAACCTCCCTATATATGAATCTTTTTATCAGTTTGGCCAAATTTAATATAAAATATATATGGAAAAAGCCAGATTAGGAGGATATATATGAATCCCATAGGAAAAATTCGGTTTTCTTTAAGAAAAGCCATTTTAAATGGGCTCGAGCTTGCTAAAAGTAAAGAATTAATTTATTACAATTCCATACCAGATTTTATTATTGAGGTACCGCGTGAAAAAGGTCATGGGGATTTTGCCTGTAATGTAGCCATGTTGATGGCAAGTGAAGCTCGAATGGCTCCGCGAAAGATAGCTGAAATACTGCTTGAGATGATAGATGTTGAAAAAATAGAGCAGGTGACTAAATTTGAGGTTGCAGGAGCAGGTTTTATAAATATTTTCCTTAATAATGAATGGTTATTTGAAATACCTGATATTGTTTACAAAATGGGAGAAAAATATGGATACAATGAGAAACGTAATATTAAAGTACAGGTAGAATTTGTGAGTGCTAATCCTACGGGTAATTTACATATGGGAAATGCCAGAGGAGGTGCAATTGGAGATACGCTGGCCAACATTTTACAGTGTGCAGGGTATGAAGTAGAACGTGAATTTTATATCAATGATGCTGGCAATCAAATAGAAATATTTACAGATTCTCTTGAAGCGCGTTATTTACAGTTAATAGGCCAGGATGCACAATTTCCAGAAAACGGGTATGCTGGTCAGGATGTTGTTGAAACAGTTAAAACCATTATTACCAAATATAATAATAGTTTACTGGATTTGCCTTCTGAAAAAAGACGTAAGGTATTGGTTGAATATGCATTGGATGAAAAGATAAAATATATAGAGAATACCCTTAAGAATTTTGGTATTGTTTACGATGTCTGGTTTAGCGAAAAGAGTTTGCATGATTCCGGGAAAATAGATCAGGTTATGCAATACCTGAAGGAAAAGGATTATATTTATGAAAAAGAAGGGGCCTGGTGGTTTAAATCCACTCTTTTTGGTGATGAAAAAGACGAAGTTGTTATGAGAACCAATGGTATACCCACGTATTTTGCGGCCGATATTGCCTACCATAAAGATAAATTCGAGAGAGGATTTGACCGGGTTATTAACATCTGGGGTGCTGATCACCACGGCCATGTAGTTCGTATGAAAGGAGCGATGCAGGCACTTGGGTATGATCCTGAAAAGCTGGATATCTTATTGATGCAGCTTGTCAGGCTTTACAGAGGTGAAAATATTATACGTATGTCCAAGCGTACTGGGACCACTGTTTCTCTCGATGAACTAATAGATGAAGTTGGTAAGGATGCAGCTCGTTTCTTTTTCGTAATGCGCAGTCCCGACAGCCATCTGGATTTTGATATGGAATTAGCCAGGCAAAAGAGCCAGGAGAATCCTGTATATTATGTCCAGTATGCCCATGCACGTATCTGTAGCATATTCAGGCAGGCAGCTGCAGCAGGTATAAAAATGAGTCCTGTTGATAAAATAGATACCAGTTTGTTATCACAGGAGGAAGAATTAGCTTTATTAAGAAAAATCGCTGATTTTCCAGAAGAAATTTCAACAGCAGCCAGGAATTTAGCTCCACACAGAATTGCTCGTTATGTGCTTGATCTGGCTGCACTATTTCATAGTTTTTATAACCACCATAGAGTACTTAATGAAGATTTAGCATTACAGGATGCACGGTTGTTACTAATGAATGTTACTCGCATTACAATAAAAAACGCTCTGGTTATATTGGGGGTCAATGCTCCAGAACAAATGTAGGAGGTATTTTAATGCGATATAGGAAAAAGAGTGAAGCGGATTGGGCAGTAGAAATATTATCTGATAGACAGGAAGCTATGTATTATTCCGATCTGATTAAAGAAATAGCTCAAAAAATGGGTAGAAATAGCGATGATGCGACATTGACATCTATTTACACCCGTTTAAATTTGGATAACAGGCTGATTTACCAGGGAGAAGGATACTGGTACTACGATAGTAACAGAGAACACCGGGGGAGATAACAATGAAGATAAATTGGATGGGACATGCATCTTTTCTTATAAATTTTAAAGATAAAAAATTAATAACTGATCCTTTTGATGAAAATCTGGGTTATCCAGTTTTTAAGCAGGAGGTTGATATTGCAACTGTCAGCCATGAGCACTGGGACCATAACGCAATTCACTTACTTAACGGCAATCCTGAAGTGATCAAGGAAACAGGAATTTTCAATATAAAAGGAATTAATATTAAGGGAATTGCTTCTTATCATGATAAAGTACAAGGAAAGGATAGAGGGGAAAATATTATTTTTAAAATATCGGCAGAGGATATTGATCTCGTACATCTTGGAGATCTGGGTCACATGTTAAACCACGGACAGGTAAATGAAATAGGTAATGTCGATGTATTACTAATTCCTGTTGGTGGCATATTTACTATCGATGCTGAGGAAGCTTTTAAAGTAGTTAACCAGTTAAATCCCCGGATAATAATTCCTATGCATTTTAAAACACCACATCTATGTTTTGAACTTGCTCCTGTAGAAGCATTTACTGCCAGGTTTGATAGTATGATAAAAAGGCCTTATCTTGAAGTAACCAGGGAGAATATCAATAATTTACCCAGGGTAATAGTTTTAGATTATTTACACGAAGAGTAAAAGCTTAAAAACTCAGAAATTATGGAATATATGTACATGTAATTATTTATGCAAAAGGGGAAGAGAGGGACTATAAAGTGACCAGGTATATTTTTATAACCGGGGGTGTGGTTTCTTCGCTGGGTAAAGGTATTACTGCAGCATCATTGGGTAGATTATTGAAAAGCAGGGGCTTAAAGGTGTCCTTACAAAAATTTGATCCATATATTAATGTAGATCCTGGGACAATGAGTCCTTACCAGCACGGGGAGGTTTATGTTACAGAAGATGGAGCCGAAACTGATTTGGATGTAGGTCATTATGAAAGATTTGTAGACGAAAATCTGACCAGGTACGCTAACTGTACAACTGGAAGAATATATCAGGAGGTTATTGATAAAGAAAGAAGAGGGGATTATCTGGGACAGACTGTTCAGGTAATACCACATATCACCAACGAAATAAAACATCAGGTTACCCTTATAGAAAAGGAAACTTATCCTGAGGTGGTGATTACAGAAATAGGCGGAACAGTAGGTGATATTGAGTCATTGCCTTTTCTGGAAGCCATCCGCCAGCTCAAATTTGATCTGGGCAAAGACAGGGTTTTATATATACATGTTACACTGGTTCCCTATATTAAAGTTGCAGGAGAACTAAAAACGAAACCAACGCAGCACAGCGTAAAAGA
>DAOUSQ010000015.1 GCA_030627145.1 Syntrophomonadaceae bacterium
GCTTTATGTACTGGCTTTTCAGATATGCGACCTTCTCTATGCTACCCCCGAAGCAGGTATACCTCTTGAACCTCTGGCATTTTCCTGTATTGTGCTGGCCGCTTTTCAGATATCAAGTGCAGGATTACAGGGAATAGGACATCCAGAAATAGCCATGCGTAATCTGGTGGTTACAGGGATTCTAAAGGTTGTTTTTAATTACAGTCTCACCAGTGTCCCCATATTGAACATAAAAGGTGCGGCTATAGGTACAGTACTGGCTTTTATGTTGGGTTCTTTCTTAAATGTATTCTACTTGAAAAAAATGAGTGGAGTAAGGTATGAAGGTTTCAGGTTACTTAAAATTGCTCTTTTAACAATATTAATGGCAGTAGGAGTAAAAATATCTTATCAGGTCCTGGTAGGAGTGGATATTAATTCTCATATATCCACATTACTGGCGATAACTGTTGGAGCAGGTATTTATGGGGGGTTATTATTCCTGGCAAGAGAACTGGATATTAAGATGATAAAGAGAATTATTAAAGGAGTATAGGAAATTAGCTGTTTTACAGCTAATTTAATTATGAATTCTGAATTAAGGTAGGGAAAACAATGTTTTCCCATTAATTATATAAATACCGGATTGGGGGTTACCCAATCCGTACCTTAATTAAGAATTCAAAATTCAAAATTACTATAAGGGAGTGAAGTTATGAGTGTTAATGCTGATGCAATAGATGAACTGTTAGGAGTAATGGACAGGCTTCTTGCTCCAGATGGGTGTCCCTGGGACCGGGAGCAAACCCATGAATCACTTGAGAGGTATCTTATAGAAGAGAGCTATGAAGTGATTGAAGCAATTAAAGAGTCCGATATGAATAAACTTAAAGAAGAGTTGGGAGACTTATTATTACAGGTTGTTTTTCATGCTGTTCTGGCGGAACGTGAAGGACATTTTACCTTTGCTGATGTTACCCGAACAGTCAGTAAAAAGATGGTTGACCGCCACCCACATGTATTTGCCAGCATGGATTTAAAAACCAGTGATGATGTAATGGATAACTGGGAGGGGTTTAAAAAGAAGGAAGGAAAAAAGTATCTTCTAGAAGGGATTCCCAAAATGTTGCCAGCCTTAATGCGGGCTATGAAAATGCAGGAAAAAGCTGCCCGGGTAGGATTTGACTGGCCAGAAGTTAAAGGAGCAGTTGATAAATTTAAAGAAGAAGTTGATGAACTCTGTTGTGCTACCAGTGATGAAGAAGTAAAAGAAGAAATGGGAGATATAATTTTTGCTCTCGTCAATGTGGCCAGAATGAAAAACGTGGATCCGGAAAAAGCACTACAGGCTTGTAATGATAAGTTTGCCCGGCGGTTCAATTACATAGAGGATCAGGTAAAAAAAATGAATAAAGATTTTTCGGATATAGACCTGGAAGAAATGGATGGAATCTGGGAAGAGGCCAAAAGAAAAGGCTATTAAAAAGGGATAGAGGGCCTGAAATTTATATTTTCGGGTTCAAAAGAAGGAACATTTTATATTGCAAAGAATACCATTAATATCTAAAATATCTAAAAAAAGATTAAGGAGGAAAAGGGTTTTGAACAAGGCGGAATTAGTAGGAGAGGTTGCTGCAAAAAGCGGTTTGACAAAAAAAGATGTGGAAAAGACGGTGAATGCTTTCTTTAGTATGGTGGAGGAAGCGTTAAAAGAAGGGGACAAAGTTCAGCTTATTGGGTTTGGAACATTTGAAGTAAGAGAAAGGCAGGCTAGAAAAGGAAGAAACCCGCAAACAGGAGAAGAAATAAATATTCCAGCTACTAAAATTCCTGCATTTAAAGCAGGAAAAGCGCTGAAGGATTTATTTTAGTGAAATGAGGTTGGACAAGTACCTTAAAGTGTCCCGGATAGTAAAAAGGCGTACTGTTGCCAGGGACTTTGCGGAAAATGGACGGGTTTTACTAAATGGTAAAGTAGCAAAACCATCCAGTCAGGTAAATAAAGGAGATATTATTACTCTTCAGATTGGTGAGCGGAAATCAGTTTTTGAAGTCCTTGATGTTCTAGATAATGTCAGGGCAAGTGAAGCAAAAAACTTATATCGTATTATTGAATAATATATTGCCCGGTCAGAATACAGGGCAATTTTTTTGGGGCAGGTTGTAAGTTGAGGAACAGCAAACTTACAACCTGCCCATTGACTTTATATTTATCAGGCATAAATTAATACACCTTTAGCATATTTTTATTAATAAACTTGATTTTCCCTGTAAAAATCTATGGATAAATGCAGGGAAACCGCAGCTATTGTTACGGGGTAATGAGTAATTATACTTTTGCAGTGGAATTAAAGTGCTGCTTTAAATTACTGAAGGTAAAATTTTTTTGAGATGACAAGGAGGCGAAATAAATGGCCGAACATTCTCTTATATTAAGCAATCGTAGAAATATGGAAATTAGTGGAGTCAACAATGTAAATACTTTTGATGAAGAAGAAATAATACTTGAGACTTCCATGGGGTGCTTGATCATTCTAGGACAGGAATTGCATATTAGTATGTTAAACCTGGATGAAGGCAAAGTAAATATAGAAGGAAATGTTATAAGTATAGAATACAAGGCTCAAGGTACTGATATAAAGGCTAAAGGGAAAAATATATTAAGCCGTCTATTAAAGTAGAAAGTAAGGTGTCGGGGTAAGGGGATATAAAGAAGATCAATTATTCCCATTTAACGATTAAGTCTTACTTGCAAAAAAAAGGGGGAATTTGTTTGTCGGGGCTTTTTGCCCAGATAGAGGCGTTTTTTTTTACTTTGATACTGGGCATATTAGCAGGCTTAATATTTCATTACTATCAACTTACGATTAGAACAGCCAGGATAGGGAAATACTCTTTATATGTACTGGATTTTATACTCTGGATATTCATGATTTTTTTGGTATTCATAGCGATGCTGATAATTAACCAAGGTGAGATGCGGATATATGTTTTAATTGCACTGCTAACCGGAATTTTAATTTATTATCGCAATTTTTCGCCTCGACTAGAACCCCTGCTTTATAAAGGATCTCAGTCCACTATAGCTATATTGTCTACTGTAGCAAAAAATATCATCAGGCCTATTATCTGGCTTTTGAACCGGGTAAAAACAGTAATAGATAAAAGCAAAGAGAAACCTGATGATGGTGATAATAGGTGAAGGGTTAGATGTTAGACGTTAGACGTAAGGGGTAAGACGTGAGGCAAATAGTCACTTAATTTAGAAAAATCTTGCTGTTAGCAGGAATTTATCATCTGCCCACCGAACAATAAATATAGTAAAACTGTCCACCGAAACAAAAACAAATTGTGGAAATGATGTAGATAGAGTGTCATAGATTATGAAAATAGAAATTCGGGGAGCAGAAAAACTGAGTTTTAGAGAAAAATAAGCGGCAGTACTTAAAGAGATGGGTAAGAGTACGGAATATATTTAAAAAAACTCTGGAAATAAGTGCCAGTGCCATTACTACATTATATAACAGGGCCCGGGTGAAGGGCTATGAGGTAGTGATTATACTCCCCGGCGATCTACTTGGTATATTCAATGGGGAGGATGAAGATGAAAAATAATATGCGGCACAGGTTACCTTTGAAAATAATTATTTTCAGTATTATATGTGCTATTATTCTGGTTACTTCAGTTCCAAGGATAAGAACAATCTGGGAGTTAACCGAACGAAAAGAAAAACTGGTGGAAAAGAAAATAAAATTGGAAGAAAAGAGTAAAGTTTTAAAAGAGGAGCTAGACGGGCTTGATTCTCGACAGGCTATAGAGAAAATTGCTAGGGAACAGCTGGGGATGGTAAAAGATGGGGAAAAAATTATTATACCTCTAAAAAACAATTAACATCAATACTAAATAATGGAAAATGCGTAAAGTTTAATGTTGACTACTTCATTGGCATTATATACAATTAACCTAGTAGATATTGAGGAGGATCTTAATTTATATGCCTACTGAACAAACAAATATTGTACCGGGTAACCTGGTAGAAGGTAAGGTGCAAGGGATTACCAGATTTGGAGCATTTATCGAACTGCCGGGTGGGGTGGTTGGTCTTGTTCACATCTCCGAGATAGCTGATATTTATGTGAAAGACGTAAGGGATTTTATCCGGGAGGGTGACAATGTAAAGGTTAAAGTGCTGAGTGTTGCCGGGAAGAAAATTGGGTTATCGATAAAACAAGCTACACCGTCCTCAAAAGTTGGGGAAAAGCAGTATCCTGGGCGAAACAACAATAAAGACAGAAATACAAGAGATGTATATAGAAAGAATAGTGGTGCATCTTATGAAAAAAGGGCAGGTAATAGCCAGGGAAAAAGAAGTGGCGCAGATCAGCCAAGTCTTGATGATAAAATAGCCAAATTTTTAAAAGAAAGTGACGAAAGAATGCAGCCACTTAAAAATAAAATTGAACCTAGAAGGCGTAATAAATATAACAAACAAAGTCTTTAAGAAAGTTGGAAAAGAGCACTTCAAATTAGGAGTGCTTTTTTATTGGAAAGGGAGTTATATATGAGATATGCTGCTATTGACATAGGTACATATTCATGTCGTTTACTCATTGCGGAAATAAATAAAGATAGACTTATACTGGTTCACCAGGAAATAGAGACTACCCGCCTTGGGCAACAAATGAGTGCAGGTGGGCATATTGGTGGAATGGCAATGGCAAACACATGTAGGGCCCTGTATAATTTCCGTTATAGAATGGGAGAGTATGGTGTAAGTTCTTACCGGGTGATTGCTACTGATGCTGTCCGTCAAGCAGTTAACCGGGAAGAATTTATTACACTTGCTGAACAGGAATGCAGGTGCCTGGTAGAGGTAATAAGTGGAGAGGAAGAGGCGTGTTTGAGTTATCTGGGTGTCAAAAGAGGGCTTGAACTTAAACAGGCACCACTTGTAGTAGATTTGGGTGGAGGAAGTACCGAATTTATTAAGGAAAATGGAGAACGCTTTATAATATCTCTTCCGGTTGGAGCGGTAAAGGCCATGAAAATGTCAACCGTAGAAATAGCAAAAATTATCTCACCAATTTCTAAAAACAAAGAAAGTTTTACCAACAACCCCCTTGTTTTTGTAGGAGGAACAGCTACTACACTTGTAGCAATAAAAAAGTCTTTAGAAACATATCGTCCAGATCTTGTACATGGGCAGGTACTAACGCGTAGAGAGGTTGCAGATATTTATAATATGCTGGAAATGATGCCATTGAACCTGCGAAAAAGGTTACCCGGATTGCAACCAGAAAGAGCGGATATAATTCCTAAAGGGACCTTGATAGTACTGCTAATAATGGAATTTTTGGGGAAAAACGAGATAATAGTGAGTGAAAGCGATCTTTTGGAAGGAATAATATGGAAAATGCGAGATGAATAACTGTAATCCCACTGCAAGAAAACCTTTGCAGTGGGATTATGATTTATTAAACGTTGGTTATTCTTTTTGCCCGGTCGGCAAATATACCCAGGTTAATATAATTGCTAATTACATCGATGTTATTTTTCCCGTTGACGTTAATAGTGTATGTCAGGCCGAAACCATCTCCGTAGACATTATGCAGGTCAACCATAAGTCCCAGGAGAAGAAGTTTATTGTTATTTACCAGGTCGGCCACTGCATAATTTGACATCAGGTAATCAATTTGCATATCCACGTTTAATTCTGCTAACTGGGTAATCCGTAGTTCATTATTGCTATCAAGCTGAATCCCTGTTTTCCGTTGAGCATCTTCCAGGGAATTTTTTACTATTGATACTTCCTGTCTGATTGCCATGGGTTCCTCAATAAAGTTGGATTCAGCAGCTATTATGGCACCACAATCAGTATGACCGGCAATAATCATTATTGGGGTGTGTAAGTGGAGTAAACCATACAGAATGGAACCTTCATTAGTTTTTACCTGGTTACCGATGTTCTCGATAGAAAATATACGATTGAAAATTTCGCCATAGATATTAACAGGCATACGTGCATCTGAGCATGTGAGTAGAGTGACTACAGGGTGTTGTTTAAAATTACTCTCTTGAAAACTATCCAATGGGAAATTACTTTCAAAATGCTTTATACTATCTTCCAGGTTTTTAATAACAACTTCCTTGCTATACTTTTCTGAAGATTGGATCATAGAACGCACCTCCACTATAAAATAATATAATACCAGCTATAAAAAAATAACATAAACAATTTCCTCTCGCAGGTATTTCTCTCTTTATGTAGAAATAATTCCTTTGGAGAGAACATATTGACACTAACTGTAAAATTATGTTGATAAAAAATACTGGTAGTCATTATTTTAACATCTAGCAGATTAATTGTACAATGTAACTCCTGCTTTTGAAAAATAACGGAGTATATAGCATTTATCTCAAGTATTTTAAGGGAACTAACCTGGGCATAAGAGTATGAATTGGAGTATGTCCGGGTTGTAATAAGATGCTGTTTCAGGGTAGGCAGTATCCTAGAAGAAGGGAAAGGAGGGTTAGAAAAGGGGGGATAGAATAAACAATATATCCAGATAATTTATAACGTATTATTAAAGGAGAGTGAAGTAGAACATGAATTTTTTGACTCCAGCAGAAATTTCGGCTGCTGCTGCTAATGCAGGTAAGGGAAAAACTGAGCTGCCATTTGCAAAAATGTTTGTGTTAGGTATTCTCGCAGGTGTTTACATTGGCTTTGGAGCCAATCTTGCTACTAAAATTGGGGCGGCTACTGATGCAGGCACATCTGGAAACATATTCCTGTTTGGTGCGGTCTTCTCCGTAGGTCTGATGTTAGTTGTTATAGCCGGTGCAGAGCTTTTCACCGGAAACAATATGGCATGCTTTATTTCGGCATGTAATGGACAGGCAAGCTGGGGTGGCCTGCTTTATAACTGGGTAGTAGTTTATTTTGCTAATTTCGTTGGTTCTTTAATATTGGTTTATATTATTTTTAATGGTAATTACTGGGGCGATGCTGCTGCGTTATCTGCCATGGGAGCCAAAGCTGTCGCTATAGCTAAAGGTAAAATGAGCTTAAGTTGGGGTGCGGCTTTCTTCCGGGGTATATGCTGTAACTGGTTGGTATGCCTGGCTGTATGGCTGGCTTTTGCAGCAAAAGATGTAGCAGGAAAAATATTTGGTATATTCTTCCCTATCATGGCTTTCGTATCCAGTGGCTTCGAGCATTGCGTCGCCAACATGTTCTTTGTCCCTATGGGGCTTACTATAGCCAATTCTGCTCCTGGTGCAGTAGCAGAAAAATTTGCTATGGCACCGGATGCAGTAGCTTCATTCTTTACTTACGGCACTTTTATCAGCAACAACTTAATTCCAGTTACTCTCGGAAACATCGTGGGTGGAGCTTTATTTACAGGTGGCGTTTACTGGTTTGTTTACCTGAAAAAATAGTAGATACTAATTTCATAGTTCACATATGCATATGAACATATGAACATATGAACAACAGAGAGATCAAATGGGATCTCTCTGTTGTTGTTTTCTTATAAACTATGTTGAACAATTATCTAATTTGTTTGTTCTGCTGCTTAAAAGAATGAATTTTGTACGAATAAAAAAATAATCTCTGCTTTCTAATGACAAATTTTACCATACCGTCCTGCTATAATTGGTGAACAGGCCCGGCACTCAATTTTGAATTAGAATGATTTAGACTTATAAAAAATTTTGTGCTGTACAGCCACACATAATATTGCCGGTACTTGCTTGAGTGCCAGGTCAGGGGTGGGGGAGACAAATGCTGGAGAAACTTGAAATTTATCCTTATCAGCGAGTAGTTGAGCCAGTTGCGCGTAATAGACGAAATAATAGGAAGGAGTTGCTTGGTGCCCTTAAAAAATGGGATTGGAACAGTCAAACTTTTCTTAATAAAGGCGTAATTGGTTTTCTAAAAACCATTACAACAATAGATAATTTGTTACTTGGTATGGGAGTCTTTGTTATGGCCCGGGCTTTTGTATTAGAAGAGTTACTGCCTTTTGTTTTTGCCTATGTTGCAGCATTTGGGTACAGGGAAAGAAGCCGTTCCATATTCTTATTGGCTCTTGCAGCGCCAGGTTTTTCAACAGTTCTCAGTGGAGTTGACCTGTGGACCAATATCCTGGTCTTATGTTTTCTGGCGGGAGTAATAAACTATATTAATATACCCGAGGAGAAAACCTGGTGGGGACTTCCGTTATTAACTATTTCTATAATACTTATAGCAAAAAGTATTTTTTTGATTTTTAACGATGTTTCATTTTATTCGGAAATGGTTATTGTTTTTGAAGCATTGATTGCAGGTGTACTGACATTTGTGTTTGTTGTTGCAAGTGACGTTATTAGAGCAAAAAAGGCTCTTTTAAAGTTTAATTTTGAAGATATAGCTGCATTTATGGTCCTTGGTATAGGTATAGTAATGGGTTTAAATGATGTTCATTTTGCTGGTTTAAGTATAAGCAGTGTATTGTGCCGGTTTGGAATACTTATAGCCGCTTTTTTATGGGGGAGCGGGGGAGGAAGTATGGTTGGGATAATGTGTGGCATTATACCTTCTATATCATCCAGCATATTTGTCTCAAGTCTTGGAATGTATGCTGTTTCAGGACTTCTGGCCGGACTTTTTAAAAACTTTGGCCGGCTGGGAGTAATTATAGGCTTTATGCTGGGAACCCTGGCATTTTCAATGTTTATCTCTGAAACTCAGGCAACGATACTGGGAATCTGGGAAACGGGAATAGCCTGCCTGGGATTTTGTTTACTACCTGGTTCCCTCAAGGATAAAATGCCTGTACAGTCACTGGGGCCAATTAGCAACTTAAAAGAAACTGATTTACAGCTTATAGATACACGTATTAGAGAAACAACACGCAGCCGTATTAAACATCTTGCGGATGTTTTTGAGGAATTGAGCTGTACTTTTATGGATGAATCAAATTTAAAACCAAAAGCAAATCAAACGGCATATTTAAATTACCTGTATGATGAGATATCACATGGTTTCTGTGAAAATTGTTCACATTACGATAGCTGTTGGGGCCAGGACTGTTATCGTAGTTCCCAGGAAATATTGGATATATTTACCATTGCAGAAACATCAGGGTCGGTTAGTTTTGAAGAGTGTCCAGTTGATTTCAGGCGCCGGTGCATTTATGGGCGTGAGATGGTTACTACTATTAATTATCTTTTTGACAACCTGCGGATTAATGAATACTGGTTGGAAAAATTGGATGAGTCTCGTGACCTTGTGGCAAAGCAGCTAAAAGGGGTTGGTAATATAATAAAAGACCTGGCTGATGAAATTAATATTAAATCAGTAATAGATTATGAAATGCGGGACAGACTGCTTGAAGGTAGTAAGCGATTGGGTATTAATATCAAGGATATAACTCCCATTAAAACTAATGGGGAACAGTTACATGTAAATGTAATTATGGATTCCTGTCTAGATGGTCAGAATTGTGAACTTAATATTGCCCCCGCTATTTCTTCGTTGGCCGGGGAAAAATTGGGAGTGTGTGAGAAAAAGTGCCCCTGTTTTGTGGGGAAAGGACAATGTGAATTTACGTTAACCCGGGCATTCACTTATAAAGTATCAAGCGGAGCGGCCCAGATAGGAAAAGAACCTGTTTGTGGGGACAGCTTTACTATTTCTACTCTAAAGGAAGGAAAAGAATTAATAGCTTTAAGTGATGGAATGGGAGTGGGAGAAAAAGCATGCAGTGAAAGTCAGGCAGCAGTACACCTGCTGGAAAACCTTCTTAATACTGGATTTGACAATCAGGTTGCTTTGAGTACAATAAACTCTGTTCTTATGTTAAAATCTACATCTGAAACTTTTGCTACCATAGATATGGTGATGATTGACCTGTATACTGCGGAGGTAGATTTTATAAAAATAGGAAGTGCTCCTTCATTTATTAAGAGAGGTAACAAAGTAGGGGTTATTACCTCTAATTCCCTCCCTATTGGTATTCTGGATACTGTTGATATAGTTAGTGAAAAAAGGACTCTCTGTCCGAGGGATATGCTGGTAATGGTAAGTGACGGGGTGTTAGAGATTTCCAGGAATGTTAATGATGACAATTGGATATTAAGCTTCCTGGCAGCAATTGATGAAAATGATCCACAGCTGGTAGCAGAGATGATATTCAATAAAGCACTGGCTTTGTGTAATGGTAAACCATATGATGATATGACGGTTATCTGTATAAATATTGATTATGCGTAAATTTAATATAATTTTCGTTAATTATTAATACAGGGAAAGTATTAAGATATATAAGTACTTTCCTTTTTTTATTAATAAATTTGACTTTAGAAAAAACTTGGGTAGCATTAATATAGATACTATTACATGGAGATATATGATGCTAAATAAGGTGAAAAATTTTATCAAGGAGTACCGGCTTATTAGCCCTGGTGATCTCGTAATTTTGGGAGTATCAGGTGGACCGGATTCTATGGCTTTGCTTCATATTATGGATAGGTTTAAAAGTGAAATGGGTTTTCGACTTTCTGTTGCTCATTTAAATCATGGATTGCGAGATGAAGCTGGAGCTGAGGAGGAATTTGTCAAAGAGTACTGCCAGAACAGGGACATCCCTTTTTATTTTCAAAGAGTAAATATTAAAAAGCTGGCTTCCCAGGAAAAAAAATCCCTTGAAGAAGCGGGCCGGGATTATCGTTACAAGTATTTTCGTGAGTTAATTCATGATATCGGGGCTGATCGTATCGCTACTGCGCATCACCAGGATGATATTGCTGAAACTGTGCTGCTTCATCTATTAAGGGGAAGCGGAATAAAGGGTCTACGGGGAATTATGCCGGTAAAGGGCAGACTTATAAGGCCACTGCTTTGTGTATCCAAAAGAGAAATAAAAACCTATTTAGAAAAGATGAAAGTAGATTATTGTCTTGACAAAAGCAACTATGACTCAACTTATCTCCGTAACAGGGTGAGGCATAAATTAATCCCATACTTACAGAAGGATTTTAACCCCCGCATTGTAGAAAGTCTAAACCAGCTGGCAGATATTGCCCGGGAAGAAAATGAAGCTATGGAAGAGAAAACTCGCCTTTTGTGGGAAAAGGTTGTTATCAGGGCAGAAGAGGAGTTAATAGTCCTAAATAAACATATACTGCACGATTTACATCCTGCCTACCAGCGCAGGTTGATTCTAAAAGCGCTGGGCGACCTTAAAGGAGAATCGGGATGGAATATGCAGGATGTTCAAAACATAAGGACGCTGGCGAAAAAAGAAGGATCATCTAAGCGGCTGCATTTAAAAAAAGGAATCTTTGTAAATATAGCTTACGGTGAACTGGTATTTTCCTGTGATCCACCCGGGAAAGTTTCTTTTAATTATAAAGTTCCTATTCCGGGACGAATAACTGTGCCTGAAATAGGAGAGACTTTTGTTTTTAAAGTTCTTAATAAAAATCAGTTTGAACCAGAAGCCGATGATATTAACCTGGATTATGATAAACTTGATAAAGATATTTTTCTTCGTTCCAGGCAGGCAGGTGATATCTTCCTCCCGCCCGGACTGAATGGTAGAAAAAAAATAAAAGACTTTTTTATAGATATTAAACTTCCTATGACTGAACGAGACAGGGTGCCTCTCCTAGCATCCGGTAACGAAGTATATGTAGTGTTTGGGTTAAGAATTTCGCAATTAGCCGCTGCAGGGCCAAAAACCGAAAGGTTTCTTATTATAAAAAGAGAAAAAAATGACAGATGATATTAATAATACAACTTTCGTACTTGACAGAATAATATTTTTTTATTCCATAAAAAGTATTATTTAAGTGATAAGTGAAGGGTTAAACGTGAGGCAAATAATCACTGAATTTAGAAAAACCTTGCTTACAAGAAATCCTTCCACCTAACGACTCACTCCTTACTTATTATTTTTGGGTAAAAAACATCCACAGTTTAGTATTGCTTCAATTAGGTCTTGTAAACTGTGAAAGTTGAGTTAATAATTGATTGAGCATGGATATTAATGGTCGATAGTGAAAACATATAATTCGGATATGTACCAGGCTATAAAATAAATTGTTGTGGAAAAAGCCAATAGTTTATTCTGATGTTTTCCGTTAAATTGAAGGATATTGAAAACCAGGGCCGGTTATGCTAAAATATGACGAAATTTCTCATTAGTGCAAAGGGGAGGAAAAATCTTGGATAAGACTTTGAAAAACATTGCTATATATATTCTAATAGTGCTGCTTGCCCTGTTTGCAATGAAATTAACCACTACTTCAGAGGAACAGATTACCAAGCTTACTTATCCTCAATTCTATAATAATGTTGAACAAGGAAAGGTGAAAAGTGTTCAAGTAGAGGTAGATGAGCTTGTATATAATATAAAAGGTGAATTAAAAGA
>DAOUSQ010000049.1 GCA_030627145.1 Syntrophomonadaceae bacterium
ATTTATTCCGCACCAGTCCAATTTGCGAATAATAAAAACTGCTATGAAGCGTATGAATATACCAGCAGAAAAGACCGTGGTAAATCTCCAGAAGTTTGGTAATATGTCAGCTGCATGTATACCAGTAAGCTTATCGATGGCCGAGCAGGAAGGAAGATTAAAACCAGGGGATTTGGTGTTAATGGTGGCTTTTGGAGCAGGATTAACTTATGGTGGAGCGTTAGTCCGTTGGGGGAGGAATTAAGATTTTGCTTAAGACTGAATTATGTGATTTGTTATCTATTAAATATCCGTTAATACAGGGGGCTATGGCCTGGATTGCTGGCGGCAGGTTAGCAGGGTCAGTTTCGGCAGCAGGAGGTCTGGGAGTAATTGGTGCTGGTAGTGCAGATACGACCTGGATTAAAAAAGAGATAGATATAGTTAGACAGACTACAAAGAACCCCTTTGCAGTTAATCTAATGCTTACTTCTCCTTATATCGAAGAAGTAGTTGAGTTAGTTATAAAGGAAAAAATACAGGTGGTTACTACTGGTGGAGGAAATCCGGGGCGATATATAGAAAAACTGAAAAATGCGGGTATAAAGGTAATTCCTGTAGTGGCTGCGGTAGCTCTGGCGCGAAGATTAAGCCGACTGGGCGCAGATGCCTTAATAGTTGAAGGTACTGAATCTGGTGGGCATGTAGGGGAAATGACAACCATGAGTCTTGTGCCGATGGTAGTTGATGTTGTGGATGTTCCGGTAATAGCTGCAGGGGGAATTGCAGATGGACGAGGGGTTGCAGCTGCAATGTCTCTAGGAGCGAAAGGAGTACAGGTTGGGACCCGGTTTATATGTTCCCAGGAATGTAATGTTCATCCATCTTATCAGCAAAAGGTATTGAAAGCCAGGGATAGAGATACAGTTGTTTGTGGTACAACAACCGGTCATCCCGTACGGGCTATCCATAATAAATTTACCAGAGAGTATTTGAACCAAGAAAGATTGGGAACCAGTAAGGAAGAACTTGAGGAATTAGGAAAAGGACGATATCCGGCTGCTGCTGTTGAAGGAAAAATAGATGAGGGAAGTATACTTGCAGGGCAGATATGTGGTCTGGTAAAAGAAGTGCAGCCTGCTGCTGAAATAGTTTCAAATATTATAAATGATGCCTGCAGGGTTATTAAACGATTGGGGGATATAGAATGCCAAAAATAGCATTTGTTTTCCCCGGGCAGGGTGCACAATATACTGGTATGGGGAAAGACCTGGCACAAAACTTTGACGAAGCTGCCAGTATTTATAAACAGGCAGACGAGATTGCCGGATATAAATTAAGCACATTATGTTTCAATGACCCGGATAAATTACTCGATAAAACTGAATATGCTCAGCCTGCTTTATTAACAACTAGTTTGGCAGTTTTTGAGGTGGTGAAAAAACAGGGGATAACCCCGTTAATGCTTGCAGGTCTCAGCCTGGGGGAATACACGGCACTTGTGGCTTCGGGTTCTATTAGTTTTAAAGAGGCTTTACCCCTTGTTCAAATCAGAGGCCGCTTAATGCAGGAGGCTGTGCCACCTGGAAAAGGGGCTATGGTTGCTGTAATGGGTCTTGATAATAAAGTGGTAGAAGAATGCTGCAGTCAGGCAGGAGGAATTGTAAGTGTTGCCAACTATAATGCTCCTGGACAGGTCGTTGTTTCTGGCGAAAAAGAGGCAGTATTAAAAGCCGGTAATATCTTAAAGGAAGCAGGGGGGCGTGTTATACCCTTGGCAGTCAGTGTTCCTTCACACAGCCAGCTTATGTATGATGCAGCCATGAAATTTCAGGCATATCTTGAGCAGATTAACTTAAAAGAACCTTCTGTAGGGGTAGTGAGTAATGTTAATGCTCAGGAAAACAGATTTACCCAGTTTAAGGACTTGCTGGTAAGACAACTGTTTTCCCCGGTATTATGGGAGCAGAGTGTCAGGTATATGATGAATAAAGTGGATTATTTTATTGAAATTGGACCAGGTTCAACCCTGACAGGATTAATCAGGAGAATTGACCGCTCCCGTATATTGGGACAAATTGAGGACACTAAGTCACTTGAAAAAGTTTTTAAGAAGGTGAATTGAATATGAAGGAAAAGGTTGCTATAGTAACAGGTAGTTCGCGGGGAATAGGCAAAGCTATAGCTGTAGAACTTGCTCAGGAAGGTTTTCGGGTAGTAATCAATTATTCTAATAATCAATTAGCAGCAGAAGAAGTTCTTGAGGAAGTCAAGTCTACAGGCAGCAGTGGTATGATAATAGGTGCGGATGTATCTGTTTCTGAATCGGCACAGGACCTGATAGATAAAACAATAAAGGAATATGGACAGGTAGACGTTCTAGTTAATAATGCCGGCATTAACAAAGACCAGCTTATGATGCGTATGAAAGATGATGCCTGGAATAGGGTTATAAGCACTAATTTGAATTCTGCATTTTACTGCAGTAGAGCTGCCCTGAAGCATATGGTGAGGAAACGCTATGGGCGGATTATTAATATATCTTCTGTAGTAGGATTAAACGGAAATGCAGGTCAGGCCCACTACGCTGCTTCCAAATCGGGGTTGCTTGGGCTAACTTTTTCTATTGCTCGTGAGTACGGGAGCAGGGGGATAACTGCTAATGCAATTGCCCCTGGATATATACAGAGTGATATGACCGGGGGATTTAATACTGAGCAGAGTTCAAAACTTCTTTCAGCAATTGCTGTAGGGAGATTGGGAAATCCTGAAGATATTGCCGGTGTTGTAGCCTTTCTGGCTTCACCCCGGGCAGCATATATTACTGCGCAATGTATCCGGGTTGACGGGGGGCTATCTTCCCTGTAAAATAGTTACAATATTTTATATTTTCCAGGATATAAATAAATGGGTTATCGTCCTGTAGACGTTTTTTAAAAGAGAATTCTAAAAGTCATGTGAAAAATTGTTTTCACTACACTTAAAAACAAAACATCTTAAAGGAGGAATTACAATGTCAGTATTTGAGGAATTAAAGGAAATTATTGTGGAGATTAAAGATGTACCTGAGGAAGATATTACGCTTGAATCAAGTTTTGCCGATGACCTGGAAGCAGATTCTCTGGATATAGTTGAAATGCTTATGCTGCTTGAAGAAAAGTATGATATTCAAATTCCGGAGGAAACTGCCGAGGGACTTAAAACAGTACAGGATGTGGTTCAATATGTGGAAGCCAGATTACAGGAAAATGTATAAATATAGAGGTGGTAAAATGCCCGGGTGCAGAGTTGTAATAACCGGGGTAGGAATGATTTCTCCGGTTGGCAATAATAAGAATGATTTCTGGAATAATCTTATTGAAGGGCATACTGGCATTAGGAAGATCGAGCGTTTTGATGCTTCCATTTTTCCTGTCCAAATTGCTGCTCAGGTAAATGATTTTAATGCAGTGGATTACATTGCGCGTAAAGATGCCAGGCGTATGGACCTATTTGTTCAATATGCCTGTGCTGCTGCTCGTATAGCTGTTGAAGATGCACAATTAAGTATTGAAAGTGAGCAAGAAAACCGTATAGGAGTATGGGTAGGTTCAGGTATAGGGGGAATAGAAACCTTTGAAAAACAGCATTCAGCTATGCTGAAAAGAGGGGCTTCAGGGATAAGTCCGTTCTTTATACCTATGATGATTCCCAATATGGCTTCAGGTCAAATTGCAATAATGTTAGGAGTTAAAGGACCTAATGGTTGTACAGTTACAGCGTGTGCATCTGGCAGCAATTCTGCAGGTGAGGCTTTTCATTTAATTCAAAATGGCAAGGCTGATGTAATGATAACAGGGGGGGCTGAGGCTTCAATAACGCCGCTGGCTGTTGGTGGTTTTTGTTCTATGAAAGCCCTGTCTACATTTAATGATGAACCGACAAGGGCATGTCGTCCTTTTGACCTTAACCGTGATGGATTTGTAATGGGAGAAGGTTCAGGTATTCTTATTTTTGAAGAGTTAGAACATGCTTTAAACAGGGGGGCTAATATCTATGGTGAGGTAATAGGTTATGGCAGCAGTGCAGATGCCTGTCATATGGTACAGCCGGATGAGACAGGAGCAGGGGCTGCGTTAGCTTTTAGAATGGCCCTGGCTGATGCTGGTATCAGTCCAGAAGAAGTAGATTATATTAATGCTCATGGAACAGGTACTAAGCTAAATGATATGGTAGAAACGGCTGCAATCAAGCAGGTTTTTTCTTCGCATAGTTATGAAATACCTATAAGCTCGATCAAGGCGGCAACAGGACATATGCTGGGGGCAGCAGGTGCAGTGGAATTGATTGCATCTGCGTTATCTCTCGTGCATAATAAAATACCGCCTACTTTAAACCTGGAGATACCTGATCCTCAATGTGACCTTGATTATGTTCCAGGTCAGTTCAGGGAAAAGGAATTAAATATTGTGCTTTCTGCTTCACTTGGATTTGGGGGCCATAATGCTGCTCTCGTAATAAGAAAATATAAATAAAATAAACTGGTTTAATTATTAATTATTAATACAACTTTCACACTTGACAAAATAATATTTTTTAATTCCAGAAAAAGTGTTATTTTAGTGATAAGTGAAGAGTTAGGGGTAAGACGTAAGGAAAATAATCATTGAATTTAGAAAAACCTGACTTATAAGAAATCCTTACACCTCACTCATCACTCCTTACTTATTATTCCTGAGCAAAAAATATCCATATTTTACTGTCTACTGGGAAAGTTGAGTTATTAATTAAGGAAAGAAAAAGCGAAGCTTTTTCTAACAATAATTCAAAATTAAAAATTAAAAATTCATAATTATTATAAGCTAGGTGGTATTAAATATGAATACAGAAGAGATAATGAATATTCTCCCCCACCGATATCCCTTTTTGTTGGTAGATAGGATTATTGAACTTGTACCAGGAGTAAAAGCAGTAGGGATAAAAAATATTACGATAAATGAGCCGCAATTTTCCGGACATTTTCCTGGACGACCAATAATGCCCGGTGTACTTATGATTGAGGCAATGGCACAGGTGGGGGCCTGTGCTCTGTTATGTGAGGAAAAATATAAGAACCAGCTTGCTTACCTTGCAGGTGTAGACCGTATACGTTTTAAACGCCTGGTGGTTCCGGGCGAAACCCTGCAGATTACTACTGAATTATCAAATATTAGAGGTAATATTGGAAAAGGTAAGGGTAAGGTTACTATTGACAATGAACTGGTTTGTGGAGGTGAATTTCTTTTTGCCCTGACACAATTGTAGGGTAAATATGATTGAATGATTAAAAACACTTTTAGTAAAAAGAAATATTTTTCTGTAAATAACAAGAATGTTGAAACGAAAGATAAAATTGATGAACTGCCGAGAAAAATAAATTGTTCTTCCTGCTCAGCTTTAATATGGGAAACGGACCTGATAAAAAATTATATGGTCTGTCCCAGGTGTTCATATCATTATCCCATAAGTGCACAGGAACGAATAGATTTGATGGTTGATGAAAACAGTTTCTGTGAATTTGGCTCTGAAATAACCTCTTGTAACTGTTTAGATTTTCCAGGCTATGAAGAGAAGCTTACTTCCGGCATGCAGCAATCGGGTTTGAATGAGGCTATTATTACGGGCTCTGCAAGTATTGCCGGGAATAAAGTGGTTTTGGGAGTTATGGATTCAAACTTCATGATGGCCAGTATGGGTTCGGTAGTGGGTGAAAGAGTTTGCAGAGCTATTGAAAGGGCTATGAGTGAGCGGTGTCCTCTAATTATGTGTACTGCTTCTGGTGGTGCTCGTATGCAGGAGGGTATGGTTGCTTTAATGCAGATGGCGAAGACAAGTGCTGTGCTGGCACGTTTTCATAAAAGTGGGCTCTTGTATATTTCAGTTTTTACACATCCAACCACCGGGGGGGTTTTAGCAAGCTTTGCTTCCCTGGCAGACATTATTATTGCTGAACCGGGTGCACTGGTGGGTTTTGCTGGACCTCGTGTTATTGAGCAGACTATCAGACAGAGATTACCGGAAGGGTTCCAGCGTTCCGAGTTTCTACTCGAGCATGGAATGGTTGATCTGGTTGTGAAGCGTTCAAAACTAAAAGTGACTCTGGCAAGATTGCTAAAGCTTCATTAAGGAGGAAGTAATGGTTAAACGCCAATTTGATTATGACAAAAAGTATCATGATTTTCAGGAAAAAATCCAGGAACTCAAAAGTTTATCAGAGACAATGAAATTTGATTTATCAGAGGAATTCAAAATTCTGGAGGATAAAATGAAAGACATCAGGGATGAGAAATATAAGAATTTGAGCCCCTGGGAAAAAATACTTTTAGTTAGAAATCCAGAAAGACCCACTAACTATGATTATATTAAGTTTATTTGTGATGATTGGGTAGAATTGCATGGTGATCGTTTATTTGGAGATGATAAAGCGATAATAGGTGGAATAGGGTCTTTCGAAGGTCAACCGGTTACTGTTCTTGGACATCAGAGGGGTAAAAATACCAAGGATAATTTACATCGTAATTTTGGTATGCCTCATCCTGAAGGATATAGAAAAATTCATAGATTGCTTTTACAGGCAGAAAAATTTAACAGACCGGTTTTGAATTTGATAGATACCCAGGGAGCATATCCTGGAATTGGTGCTGAAGAAAGAGGACAGGCCTGGAGTATATCAAAGGTCTTAATGACCCTGGCCCATTTAAGGGTGCCAGTGGTTTCCGTGGTAACAGGGGAGGGCGGTAGCGGCGGAGCACTGGCACTGGCAGTTTCAGACCGTTTAATAATGCTTTCAAATGCTGTGTTTTCCATAGCTTCAGCTGAAGCGTGTGCATCTATCCTCTGGAAGGATATAAAGCGGGTGGAAGAATCTGCGGCGGCAATGAAGATAACTGCTCAAGATCTGTATCATTTAAATATAGTTGATGAAATTATTGAAGAACCAGTGGGAGGAGCACAGCAGGACTTTGAAACTACAGCAAATAATCTGAAAAATAGTATCAGGATTGTATTTAAAGAAATAATAGATAAGAATAGGGATGAATTACTTGAAGAACGGTATGATAAATTAAGAAAGATAGGAGAGTTTAAAGAGTAAAATAATTAAAAAATAAGTGCATTATTATAAATAGACCCGGGGAACCCCCCCCGGGTCTATTTGGTTTGACCAGCATGTTTGCTGAGCCGATGGGTTGAAAGAAGCCCTATCACCTAACCAGCGG
>DAOUSQ010000085.1 GCA_030627145.1 Syntrophomonadaceae bacterium
ATCGAAGTGGCCGAAGCCACCTTTGCATATGAAAAGACAGATATTTTTCGGGATATTAACTTTACCATTGGTAAAGGAGAGATCTTTTGCCTTCTGGGGCCCAATGGATGCGGTAAAACCACCCTCCTCGATTGTATACTCGGAGTACACAAACTAAAACAGGGACATATTTTATTAAACAATAAAGATATAAGAAGCTTTCGCCCGGGTCAAATTGCCCGGCATATAGCCTATGTGCCCCAGTATCATGAACGTACATTTCCTTATAGGGTTATTGATATCGTCAAGATGGGACGTGCAGCTTATACTGGAAGGTTTTCTTCACCTTCGGCCGAGGATAAGATAATAGCTAAAGAAGCTCTGGATATAGTGGGGCTAACTCATCTAAAACACAGGCCTTACACACAGTTGAGTGGTGGAGAAGGTCAGCTGGTAATGATTGCCCGGGCACTGGCCCAAAAAACACCGGTTATTGTTATGGATGAGCCTACGGCTCACCTGGATTTCAAGCATGAGATGGTAATATTAGAAACGATTGTTAAACTGGTTGAGAATACCGGTTTATCTATAATTATGGCAACTCATTTTCCCAATCATGCTTTTTACTTTGAAAATAATGAAATTAATACTACAACTGCGTTAATGCATAAGAAATCATTTTTTGATATGGGTAATCCTTCATATGTTTTAAATGAAGAAAACATGAAAAGACTTTACGGGGTTAATACAAGAATGGTATCGTGCCAGCTTGAAAGTGAAAACAAATTACATCAGCTGATACCGATAAGTACCATTGCATAGATGGAGATGGGCTGAACTTTTGACACATTTTTAAAAAGGTTGGGAGGTGCAATAACAAATGAAATATAAGAGGAACAAACATATAAAATGGCGCATAGTCTTGTTCATAGTATTATTTACAGTAATAATTTTATCTGGCTGCTCGCAGGGAGAAAAGATAAATAACGCGGGTGCTGATGTTGATAATGATAAAGAGGTAATAACTGTAACCGATTGTATTGGCAGGCAGGTGAAAGTACCGGCGGACGTAAATAGAATTGCATGTTTATACGCATTTACCGGTTATGTAACTACTATGCTGGGGCGGGGTGAAGACATAGTAGCAATAAATAATGGTCTTAGCAGAGATGTGCTTTTGAATACAGTTTGTCCTGGTATCGGGGATAACTTAATTCCTTATATACACCGTTCAATAAATATTGAAGAACTTGTCAAAACAGATCCAGATATAGTTTTTATTAAAGGTGATACGGGCCGTAATAAAGCAGAAGTTGAAAAACTGGAGAAATTTAATTTACCTTATGTGGTAATTGAATTCAATAACATACAAGAGCAGCAGCAGGCTATTCTAGTAATTGGACAGGCCCTGGGTGAAGATGAAAAAGCCCAGAGATATAATGAATACTATCAAGATTGTATTGAGCGGGTACAGTCACGTGTTAATGATATTTCTGACCAGGATAAAATAAGACTTTATCACGCTGTTAACGAAGCAACCCGGACTGATACAAGAGATAGCCTCTCGGCAGATTGGACCAAAAGGATTGGTGTTATCAATGTATCCGTTGGTGAACCACTGAGATTAATTGATGGTAGTAATTATGCGAGTCTTGAACAGATTTTATTATGGAACCCGGATGTAATAATAGTCAACGAATCTGGTGTTGCAGACTATATATTAAGCAACTCGCAGTGGGCACCTTTAAATGCTGTTAAGGAAAAGAAAGTTTACCAGATGCCTATTGGGATTTCTCGCTGGGGGCATCCTGGGGGTATAGAAACACCGCTGGGCCTGCTGTGGACTGCGAAAACAGTATATCCTGAGCGCTTTAAGGATTTAGATATAAGAGATGAAGCCCAGAACTATTACAGAAAATTTTTTAATTACCAAGTATCAGATGAAATGCTTGATATGATATTAACTGGAAAAGATATGCGTAAGGCTAAGGGCGCGGAAGGATAAAGGTTGTAATAAACCTTCATGTTCCTCTTTCCCATAGTTTCACCATTGGATAATAAAGTTTTAAGCTGTTTATTAAATTAAGAAATTCAGCGTAAGTTATAATCTGCGTGCGATCCGGTACTCAGCTTTACCTAAACATAAATCAACCGATGGAAATCTATCGATTGCTTAAGTGCCGGAGAGACAGCGTCTATTTTCAAAGCAGTTGAACTAATAATTTGAGGTGGTTATAAGTGAAAATTTTGGTCTCTATTGATGATACTGACAATATTGACAGCAGGGGAACAGGGGAATTGGCTGCCATGTTAGCACAGCTACTGGAAGAACAGGGATGGGGAAAAGCCCAGGATGTCACCCGTCATCAACTTCTGGTGCACCCTGATATTCCCTACACATCACATAATAGCTGCATGTGTTTTTCGGCAGATATTGGAGCTGCATATCTGGAAACGTATATTACTTATGCGGGTGAGTTTTTGAAACGTGAGAGTGCCCCTGGTTCAGATCCCGGATTGTGTATAGTTGCTCTTGAAAACCTGGGCAGTCCTGAGAAGCTTATTGCCTTTGGTTATAAAGCAAAGGAACATATAATTTGTAAAGAAGAAGCTTACCAGCTTGCTGGCCGTCTTCACATTCATCTCTCTGAACACGGTGGAACTGGACAGGGAGTTATAGGGGCAATGGCAGGTGCCGGGTTGCGTATGACAGGTAATGATGGCCGGTTTCGTGGTAAATTTAAGATACGAGTTGCTGGCGAAGTAGCCAGTGTAGCTGAAATTAAGCATCAAACCGGTGTAGAAGTGGTAAAAAGTCTGGATGGCCTGGTTTTATTAAGTAATAACGATAGAGTGAGATTGGGAGAGACAGTAAAGGCAGTTTTATTGGATGGAAAATCTACGCTGCTGGTTTTTCCCACCGGGGTAGACAATCCTGATCAGGTGCAGTGGCAAACCTGCAGCAAAAACCAGTTAAAAGTATATTGAGGTGAAATTTATTGGCTATCTGGTATGTTAACAAGCAGGGGGATAAGGAGTTCCGGAGCGGTGACAACGACTGGATAACAGCAGCCAGGACTGCTGAGAGTTGTCCTCATTTTGTGCTTGATGATGAAGATGAACTTGTCGCTGAAGAACCCCGGTCCTGTTACAACTGCCGCTACCGGCACTGGACGGAATCATCATTTGTCTGCCTGAAGCGATAGGTATTAAGACCATAAGAAAATAATATACTGGATAATTCCGAGTTCTGTAGCCTACGGTTAAATACTATGGTTACAGATCCGATAGGGTATGTGTGGAAACGGACATGCCTCCCGGATTTGGAAAGGAATTATACCAGGCTGGTACCGTACTATAGTCTTTTTTTACGGCACAGTCTGTCCTTTTCTGGGAGACAGACTGTGTTTTTATTTTGACTATTTTAAGCTATTGGGGTGATGAAACATGAAAGACATGAAGGACAAAATTTTGCTTGTAAAAAACCTGGAATTTGCTTATGGCCAGAGCCAGATTCTACATAATATAAATTTTGCCGTAGCTGCCGGTAGTATTTGTGGTTTACTTGGACCTAACGGCTCAGGAAAAACAACGTTGCTTAAATGTATAAATGGTCTGCTTAAACCGAAGTATGGGCAGGTTCTAGTGGATGGGCAGGGGGTGGAGCTCCTTTCACGGGAACAAATAGCCGGGCTTATGGGAGTAGTGCCTCAGCAAAGCAATGTTGTCTTTGCTTTTACTGTACTGGACATTGTGGTAATGGCAAAAGCCGCGGCTCTGGGTAAAATAGGGTCTCCCAGTCGCAGAGACTATAAAGAGGCCCGGCAGGTACTGGGGGAAGTGGGGATAGTACACCTGGCTGAGCGGCGTTTTAATGAGTTGAGTGGGGGAGAGAGGCAGATGGTTTTACTGGCCCGGGCGCTTTTGCAAGATCCAAGTATTTTATTGCTGGACGAACCGACAGCCCACCTGGATTTTAAAAACCAGTTCGTAATACTGGAACTGGTAAAGGACTTAACCAGGCAAAAAAATCTGACAACAATCATTACCATTCATGATCCCAATCTGGCCGGCAGGTACTGTGAGCAGATAGTGATGCTGAAGGGAGGGGAGATCTTAAAAAACGGGTTGCGACATGAGGTATTCCAGGCAGAAACACTGGGAGAAGTTTATGATATGGGGGTGATAGTGGATAGCACGGTGAATGGGAGTGAGGTTGTGCTCCCTGTAGAGCTGGAAATTTAAACAATCTAGTACCGGCCAGACAAAATAATTAAGGGGGTATAGTAATGATAACAAGTTAAAAACTTTGGTTCAGCAGGGAAAAAAATGTTTTGAGGGAAGGCAATAAGTTAATGGAGTCAAAAAAAGTTATAATACCTGGACTTTTCTTGCTGTTTATAACCTTTATTTTTACCTTGATGGTGGGGCGTTATCATTTAGACCTTGAAACTCTCTTTAATTTAATCGGGGCTAAAATTAATGGCTTACCTGTGGGGGAGAATTTGGCAACCAGTGAAGCAGTCTTATGGCTGGTAAGGATTCCTCGTGCTTTGATGGTGGTAATAGTAGGAGCTGCGCTTTCTGTATCCGGGGTAGTGTTTCAAGGCCTGTTCAGGAATCCTCTGGTCTCACCAGATATTCTGGGGGTATCTTCGGGAGCCTGTTTTGGGGCTGCTCTGGCCATCTTGCTGGTGGGGCAATCAGCTGTAGCTGTAGAAATGTCAGCGTTTATATGGGGATTGCTGGCAGTGACTATCGCCTACCAGATCGGGCGGAGGGGAAATAATTCCATTACTACACTGGTTTTAGCGGGGGTAATTGTTTCTGCGCTTTTTACAGCAGGCTTATCGTTTTTAAAATATGTAGCCGACCCCTATGAAGAACTTCCTGCTATCGTTTTTTGGACCATGGGAGGCTTTAATTATACTGTCTGGGCTGATTTGGGAAGGGCTCTGCCCCTGATAGCCGGTGGACTAACAGCCCTGTATTTACTGCGCTGGCGTTTAAACCTCCTGGCCCTGGGTAGTGAAGAAGCCATGATGTTGGGGATGGACGTAAACAGATCCAGTCTAGTTTACATAGTTCTGGCTACCCTGATCGTAGCCGCTTCGATATCTGCTTGTGGCTCTATTGCCTGGGTGGGTTTGGTCGTCCCTCACATGGCCCGCCTGCTAGTGGGACCTGATCACAAGATACTCATACCATTTTCAGCTCTGGTGGGTGCCATTTTCCTGTTATTAATGGATACCCTGGCCCGTACCTTAACCGGAGCAGAAATACCCATCAGTATTATAACTTCCTTTGTAGGTGCGCCGTTTCTGGCATATCTGCTTTTAAAACAGGAAAACAGGCAATGGCAGGATTAGGAAGTAGAA
>DAOUSQ010000018.1 GCA_030627145.1 Syntrophomonadaceae bacterium
GATCTTGAATTTTTTTGATTAAAGAAGCTACGGTAATACCCCGGGGGACTGTATAGGAACCATACCCTTTTATGTTGATGTCTATGATATCTATCTCTATTGATTCTAATTTCACAACAGCCATAATATAAACCTCCTCTCCCCTGGTATATATTATATAATATTATTATATGCCCGGGGGATAAAAGAGGGCTCACTTTTTGAAGTCCAGTGCTGTGACATTGACATAGGTTCCGAGAATACAGACCAAAAAAAGAGGGCCTAATGCCCTCCTTTACACGGATGGATTATGGTCCAAGCACTGTGCCTATTAAATAGTCTTATTTAAATATATTCGACTACTATTATCTTATTCCTTCTTACAAATAATACTATTTTCTCACCTGAGAACAGCTTTTAGTTCTGTTTTTAAATCAGCCAGTATTTTTTCTATACTATTGTTCACATCAGCATCTGTAAGGGTCTTTTCATGAGATTGGAAGGTAAGTTTTAATGCTATACTCTTATATCCTTCAGGCACCTGTTCACCAGTATAAACATCAAACACTACAATATTTTGAAGTAGTTCTTTTTCCGCTTTTCTAATAACCTTTAGTACATCATACGCTCGTACATCCTGGGCAAGTAATAATGCAATGTCCCTTTCAACACCCGGGAACTTTGCTATTTCCTCCACCATATTTATATTTTTACTTAGTTTATATAATGCTTCCATATCAAGTTCAAATATACAGGTCCTGGCTTTGATATCATAGTTCTGCAAAACAAGGGGATGCACTTCCCCAATGATACCAATTTCTTCGTTTTCATGCATCAACACAGCAGTCCTTCCTGGATGATAGGCCGGTTTCTTGACCTGCACAAATTCATAATCCTCTATACCTGATTCCCGCAGTAAATCTTCCAGAATACCTTTCAGATAAAAGAAGTCCATTGCCACTTTTGTTTTTAGCCAGTTTATCTCATTACTACCTGTTACAACAGCTCCAAGGTGAAGTTTCTCTACTGGTAAACCTTCAGGTTCTGGATAAAAAATTGAACCCAGTTCAAAGAAAGCCACGTTCTGGTTTTTTCTAGCTAGATTACGGCTAACAGTCTCGAGAAGTCCCGGGAGCAGTGTAGTACGCATAACACTCTGTTCCTCAGACAAGGGATTAGCTACTTTAACAACATTTCTTAAAGTACTGTCTTCAGGAATAAGCAACCAATCAAATGCCACCGGGTTTATAAAACTGTAACTAATAACTTCATTAAGTCTCCTGGCCATAGTGGTTCTAACCTTTTCCCTGAAAACCTGGGACGGGGTTAACCCTCCCTGGGTTGTATCACCACAGGGTAATTTGGCAGGTATCCTGTCATAACCATAAAGCCTGGCTACTTCCTCTATCAAATCTACTTCCAGCTCTATATCCGGCCTGTAGCTAGGAATATCAACAATATATTTCTCTCCATCCTCTTTTACGTTAAATTTTAGTTTTTCTAAATAATTCTTTACTTCTTCAGCACTGAGCCTGGTATCCAGAAGATAATTTACCCGATTAGGCCTTAAAGTAACCTGCTCAGGCTTTATAGGCTCGGGATATACATCATATATACCCTTTACAATTTCACCTCCGGCCAGTTCCTGAATAAGCTGTGCTGCACGATTTATTGCATAAAGGACACCATTTATATCAGAACCCTTCTCAAAACGAGCCGAGGATTCGCTTCTCAAACCGAGTTTTCTTGAAGTTTTTCTAATATTTGTTCCTAAAAAGTTGGCTGATTCCAGTAAAACATCAGTAGTATTATTATTTATTTCGGTATTTTCACCACCCATGATACCGGCTAATGCTATAGGTCTTTGTCCATCAGTAATAACAAGCATTTCCTTATCGAGTTCTCTATTAAATCCATCCAATGTAGTAAATTCTTCTTTATCCACTGCTTTTCTTACCAGGATTCTTTTTTGTTCACCCAGTAAGCGGTAGTCAAACGCATGCAGCGGCTGATTGGTCTCTAATAATACATAATTGGTAACATCAACAATATTGTTAATGGGCCTAATACCAGAATTTAACAAAGCTTCTTGCATCCAGGCCGGTGAAGGCTTAATCTCACAATTCCTTATTAGACGAGCAGCATACCTTTTACATAAATCCTGTGCAGAGATTTCTATAGATATGTAATCTCTAATATCTTCATTATTTTCATTTATGACAACCTCTGGTATTTTTACCATATTACCATTCAACGCTGCCACCTCGCGTGCCAGGTTGATAAGTCCCAGGCAATCTCCCCTGTTGGGGGTTAGATCCAGTTCCATTACGGTATCTGTATCTCTTTTCTCTATACCTTCAATAGCAACTCCAGCCATTGTTAACTTATGAGCTAACTCTTCTGGCTGCCAATCAAAATCTATATATTTCCTTAACCATTTTATTGATACTCCCATGATGATTCAACCTCCCTAGAACTGTTTTAAAAATCTAATATCATTATCAAAAAATAAACGCAGGTCATTTATTCCATATTTTAACATAGCTATCCTTTCAATACCCATTCCAAAGGCAAAACCGGTTACCTGTTCAGGATCATATCCACCGTATTGTAACACCCGGGGGTGAACCATTCCCGCTCCCAGGATTTCAAGCCAGCCTGTGTGTGAACAAACCCGACAGCCTTTTCCTTTACAGTTAACACATGATATATCCATTTCCGCACTGGGCTCAGTAAATGGAAAAAAACTCGGACGGTAACGCACTTTAAGGTCTTCCCCAAATATCTTTTGGGCAAACTGCATCAAAACACCTTTAAGATTGGCAAAGGTTATTCTTTTATCTATTACCAATCCTTCTACCTGACTGAACATAGGTGAGTGAGTAGCATCATCATCCCTGCGATACACCTTTCCCGGGACAATAATCTTTATGGGTATCTGTGGGGCCATTTTCTCCATAGTCCTGACCTGTACAGGTGAAGTATGCGTCCTTAAAAGAACCTCATCACTAATATAAAAAGAGTCCTGCATATCACGAGCCGGATGATCTTTTGTAACATTTAGAGCTTCAAAATTATAATAATCTGATTCTATTTCCGGTCCCTCTGCCACACTGAAACCCATCCCAGAAAATATATCTCTTATTTCATCTGCAACCTGTGTAAGAGGATGCTTTGCTCCTTTTTGCAGTGCTAGACCGGGTAAAGTTACATCTATCTTTTCCATGGTTAATTTCATGTCCATCTCAAGTTTCTTTATCTCTTCTGCCCTGGTATTTATCATTTCTTCTAGGTTTTGTTTAAGTTCATTGGCTGCTTTACCAACCTGTGCCCTTTCTTCAACCGTTAGATCTTTTAACCCTCTCAACAGGCGAGTTACTTCCCCTTTTCTTCCCAAAATCTTTACTTTAAGTTCCTGTATTTCGTCTAAATTGCTAATATTGGATATCTTTTCTTCAGTACTGCTCTTTATCGCCATTATTTTTTCAATCATAATACCTAGCCTCCTTCTCAGAAAATAAAAAAACTCTCGTCACCCCAAGGGACGAAAGAAATTATCCGCGGTACCACCCTTATTAATCAGACTAAGTTGTCCAATCATCTCAATTACCTTTAACGGCGGTAACCGGTTAGACCTACTACAAATTCAATCCACTGCTCCCAGGTGAATTCACATTACTTTCTCCCTGGCCATACTTTCAGTCTCTGATACAGCCTCCCTGAAGGGGTACCAGCAAGCTACTTGTCCTGTTCATAGCATTTATAGCTTATTGAGTCATAAGCATTTTATATAAAAGGTAATATATTATGCAGCCAGATTTCTCAAACATAAACCATAGACTATCAGCTTGATTTATCATTTTGGGTTCACCCTCCCAACATTATGTAGGGTCGAACTGTAATTAATTATATCATATGGAAAATGTCAAAACAAAGAAAAACTTCCCCTCTGTTTACAGGCTTCATTTATAATTATAGCACAGGCTACTGCCGCATTCAAAGAATCAACTCTGGGATTTAAAGGTATCTTAAAAAACTCATCACAAACACCTTTTATTTCTTCACTAGCCCCTCTGGATTCACTGCCGATCACAAGTACTTCAGGTCCTGTAAAATCCATAGAATAAAAATTGGGACCTGCATCAGGAGAAGCACATATAAAACTGTAGTTTTTTTTCTTTAATAGTTTAATATCCTCAAATAGGAAATCAACAAACACAGGTAAGTTGAAAATTCCGCCCATACTTGACCTTACTACTTTAGGGCCAAAAGGGTCAACACACCCCTTTGTCAATAAAATACCGTTTACTCCCAGGGCCCATCCTGTTCTTATTATTGTTCCCATATTACCCGGATCAGAAATCCGGTCTAATAAGATAAAAAATCCGTTTTTTTCTATTAAACTCTTTAAACACCAGGCCGGTTTTTTTACTACGGCTGCAATTCCTTGAGGTGTTTCAGTATCGCAAATAATCTTCATTAGCTTGCTATCAAGGATATACTTTTCTATGCCTGGCCTCGTCTTATCCATAAACCCGTATTCTTTTTCATAACCCTCGTCAACAAAAACCTTTAGAAGCAGTTCTTTGCGCCACATGGCTTCTTCTATCATTTTTTTCCCTTCGATAAAGAACATTTTATCCCTGTCCCGGTACTTTTTTTTTCTTAAGTTTAAGGACATGTTTAATATGATCATTGTCTTTAGAGATAATTCGCTTCATGAAATAAATTATTTCCCCCGCTTTTATTAGTTAATAGAGAATAGTGAATAGTTTCTGTTGAAAAAAGCAGAGCTTTTTTCTTTTATTATATGTTATTACGTATTAGTCTATTTTTTCATATTCCCTGTTCATCTAGTAATATTAAAAAAATAAAAAACAGCGTAAATCATACAAATTAGCGCCTTTCTGCGTCTATTAAAAACTAAAAGGATTTCGCAACAATTCTCACCGAAGGTGCGTGTGAGCCCGCGTCCATTATATAATCAAAGGAAAGCGTCAGCTTTCCCACAGAAACTATTCACTATTCTCTATTCTCTATTCTCTATTCTCTAAAAATTCGTGTTCATCTGTGGTTAATAAAAAATTCTGGTAATGTGACATTGGCACACTTAAAATTACAACGAAATTAAAAAAAGCATGGCACCTGGCCATACTTTTTTAAACCTTAAAACTATTGTTTTTTTGCTAACTCGGCAAGCTCGGTGAATCCCTGGGGATCAGTTATGGCTAGTTCAGCCAGAACTTTACGGTTTATATCAACCCCGGCCAGTTTAAGCCCATGAACCATTCTGCTATAAGTAGTTCCGTTATCACGAGCAGCAGCATTAATTCGTGCAATCCATAGTTTACGAAAGTCTCTTTTTTTAAGCCTTCTGTGAATATATGCATATTGCCCAGATTTCATCACCTGTTGATTTGCTACCCGGAAAAGCTTGGACTTACTACCTCTATAGCCTTTGGCCATTTTTAATATTTTTTTATGTCTTCTATGTGAAGTTACTCCACGCTTAACTCTTGGCATAACTAAATACCTCCTCTATCTATTTGTAAGGAATTAATCTTGAAATTCTCTTTGTTTCTTCTTCACTTACCAGACCAGCTTTTCGAAGGTTTCTTTTCCTTTTTGGACTTTTTCCGCCCAAAAGATGACTGGCATAAGCCTTGGCTCTCTTTACTTTCCCTGATCCAGTCTTTTTAAATCTCTTGGCTGCACCTCTATGGGTTTTCATTTTAGGCATTAAGCTTCCTCCTTCTTATCGCTTTCTGTTTTGGGTACAAGTATGGTTACCATATTTCTTCCTTCCACTTTAGGAACCTTTTCAACCGATGAAATATCAGATAATTGTTCAGCAAGTTTAAGAGACAGTCTTTCTCCCAATTCCGGGTGGGTAATCTGTCTGCCCCTGAACATAATAGTGAGCTTCACTTTATCCCCGGCAGTCAAGAATTTTTTAGCGTTCTTGGCTTTAACCTGAAAATCATGTTCATCAATATTAGGCCGCATTTTAACTTCTTTAACGGAAACAATTTTCTGTTTTTTGCGTGCTTCTTTTTCTCGTTTATTCTGCTCAAACTTAAATTTCCCGTAATCCATCAAGCGGCATACCGGCGGTTTGGCTGATGGAGCTACCTCAACCAGATCTAGATTTTTCTCAATAGATATTTCCAGGGCTTGTTGAATAGGAACTATACCCAGTTGTTCGCCTGTATCACTGACCAGTCTAACTTCTCTGACCCGGATATTTTCATTAACTCTCCAATCCTTACTGATAAGATGTACACCTCCTAAAAATTAAAAAAAGCGAGTTGTAAGAACCCGCTTCTTCAATAACTACATTACAAAATAAAATCTCATTAGTAAATATACATTTTCGTTATTGAATACCTTACTAACTGTAGTAGTTGTAAGGTGAGAAGCAAAGCTCCTACTTAGTATATAACGGAGTATATCATATAAAAATAACACTTGCAATCTTTTTAAAAGGGTTTTGACCTTTATTAGTGAATAGAGAATAGTTTCTGTAGAAAAAAGCATGGCTTTTTTCTTTTATTATGTTTTATTATCTATTAACCTATTTTCTCATAATCCCTGGTCATCCAGTGCTATTATAAAATATAGCCTAAAAATCCCCCCAAAACAATCCGTGTCCATCTGTGGCTAATTAAAAAACTCTATAAACCCCTTGGGAAACTATTAAGTCCCTTTGCAGTCATTTTCAAAGGACTTTCAAATCCCTTTTTCCGTAATCTCCTTCTTGATCATTGCTATAAAATCTGCCAGCGGCTTGGGTCCCAGATCACCTTGTTTGCGATGACGTACGGCTATGCTGCCTTCCTCAACCTCTCTATCGCCAACAATGAGTAGATAGGGTATTTTCTGCAGCTGACCTTCTCTGATCTTGTACCCTGTTTTTTCACTGCGCATATCAGCTTCTGCCCTTATACCTTCAGCTTTAAGTTCTTGCAGTATTTTATTAGCATAATTATGGTGTCTTTCCGTAATGGGCAGAACCCGGACTTGAACCGGAGATAACCATGTGGGAAATGCCCCGGCAAAATGTTCTGTTAGTATACCTATAAATCTTTCCATACTGCCATATATAGTCCGGTGAATCATTACCGGCCTGTGTTTCTCTCCATCTTCTCCTATATAGGTTAAATCAAATTTCTCCGGCATTTGAAAATCCAACTGTATAGTTCCACACTGCCACGTCCTATCCAAAGAATCACGAAGATGAAAATCAATTTTAGGCCCATAAAAAGCTCCATCACCTTCATTCACCCTGTAATCCATACCTTTTTCTTCCAAGGCCTGTCTTAAAGCACTGATAGCCATTTCCCAATCTTCATCTGATCCCATGGCTTTTTCCGGTTTGGTTGACAGTTCAACAAAATAATCGAAGCCAAACTGCTGGTATATTGTTACGTCCAGATCTATAACACCTTTGATTTCCTCAATAATCTGCTCGGGCAGCATGTAAATATGCGCGTCATCCTGGGTAAAAGCCCTTACCCGCATTAGCCCATGCAGGGCACCGGACAATTCATGCCGGTGAACCAAACCGATTTCACCAACCCTCATAGGTAAATCCCTGTAACTGTGCAGGTCCTGTTTGTATAACAAAATACCCCCTGGGCAATTCATAGGCTTAATTGCATAATCCTCTTCATCTATCCGGGTAAAATACATATTTTCTTTATAGTGATCCCAGTGCCCGGAGCGTTCCCATAGCTCACGACTCAGGATTATTGGAGTACGAACCTCTTCATAACCTGCTTTCTCATGTAATTTCCGCCAGTAGTTCTCAAGTTCATTTCTCAATATCATTCCTTTTGGCATAAAAAATGGAAACCCAGGTCCTTCCTCAAGTATAACGAAAAGTCCGAGTTCCTTTCCCAGACGGCGATGATCACGTTTTTTAGCTTCTTCCAGTTTATGCAGGTAATCATCCAACATTGATTTTTGGGGAAATGAAGTGGCGTATATTCTCTGTAACATTGGTCTTCTTTCATCGCCTCTCCAATAAGCTCCTGCCAGACTCATTATTTTAATTGTTTTTAATCTGCCTGTAGATGGCACATGAGGCCCGGCACAAAGATCGATAAATTCACCCTGTTGATAAATACTTATAACAGCATCCTCTGGTAGATCTTCGATTAGTTCCAGCTTATAGTTTTCATTATCATTAGAAAAAATTTTTATAGCTTCATCCCTGTCAAGTTCTTTCCTTATAATGGGATAGTCGGCCTTGATTATTTTATTCATCTCATCTTCTATTAACTTGAAATCATCAGGAGCAAAAGTATGTTTACTATCAAAATCATAGTAGAAGCCTTTTTCAATTGCAGGACCTATGGCAAGACTGGTTTCGGGCCACAGCCTTTTTACAGCCTGAGCCATGACATGTGCCGAAGAATGGCGATAAACATCACGTGCTCTTTCATCATCAAAATCAAGTATTTCCAGGTCCCCTTCCTCCTGGATTTTTGTATTCAAATCCGTTAATCTCTCGTTAAAAATAGCTACCACAGCATTTTTTGCCATCTTTGGGCTGATGTCTTCTGCTACCTGAAGAAGACTGATACCTTCCGGGTATTCTCGTTGACTTCCGTCTTTTAATTTAATAGTTACCATAATACAAACCCCCGTTGTTAATTTTGAATTTTAAATTTTGAATTCTTAATTATCGTTAGAAAAAACCTTGCCTTTTCTTTCCTTAATTCAAAATTAATAATTAAGAATTCAAAATTACCATAGTGCATATATTATCATTTTGCCAGAAATTAACTCTAATTATAAGGGGAATAAAAGAAGGATACCTACCTGTACGAGTCCTATTATCAAACCCAGGATTCCTCCCAGTATTTCTATAAACCTCAATTCTGTAGAAGAAATTCTTATTATTATTCTTTCAAGTTTATTCAAATCAAATGCATTGATTTTGTCCTCAGCCAACTTGCCTATCTGTATTTCTGTACTGATATAGTCGCGATCTGATTCAAGAACCTGATTAATAAATCCCGGCACCTCCTGGTGAAGAACTTTTTCCAAACTATCAATGATAATTTTTGTAACCTTTGATGGTACTATACCGGGTATTATTGTATTAAGCCTGTCCTTAATTACCATGTTAAGCCTTGTAACAATTTTCCTGTGCATTTGCGGTGTATTAATTTTATCGATTACATCATCCATGGACAATAGCTCTGCTTCCACTAGTTCGCCAATCATTACAGCAATATCAGCCTGTCTCTTGGGGAGCAAACCTTGAATCTGAAAAACAATAAAATTCACAGGTCTGTGCGGCCAGAACAATAATTTAATTGCAACAACATTAGTCAGATAACCAATAAAAGCACTTATAATCGGTATTACAAACAATTCAAAAATCATAAAATCACCTAATGGAATATTACGTAAAAAATATACCAGATTTTATCGGCTACCGCAATAAAACTGATATTATACTAACCCAAGTTTCGTAGTAGACAATACCTGATTTAAAATAATACTAAAATATGGATGTTTTCTATCCAAGAATAATAAGGGAGGGGTTGGGAGTTGGGGATTCTTATTATTAAATTCAACTAAGTTAGTGATTATTCGCTTCACGTCTAACGTTTAGGAAGTGAGACATTAGACGTTAGACGTAGAGAATACCTTACCCCTCACGCCTCACGTCTAACCCTTCACCTTTTTATTTATGTCTTTGAAGTTCACTTTCCCGTAAATACCGATTACAGCGATCACAACCAGTGCAAATTTTTATTCTATCCTGAAATACGCTTTTTATCATTTTTACTGATTCGCTTTTAACTGAATTATTTGTATTATGAAGAATAACTCTTCTTGGAGCTATTGTAATTAGAATACTTATCAAGACATCATCAAGATTAATTTCGTCCATAAGCATGTCATCGAGATAATAGTTTAAATATTTTTCTTCAATTTTTCTGCCACTTTCATCCCATATATAAAATGTTCCATTAGTACCCATCATAAGGTTAATTTCTACCATTTTGGGTACCTGAGTATTTACAAAATAGCGGAGAAGTTTAACAAATTCGTTATATTCTTTCTCATTTTTAAGTTCTTCAATTGCCAGATCAACTGCAATTTTTATCTCTCTCAAATAATCAGACATGCAGAAATTAATAAAACCTTCCACTATTAGAACTCTATTATTATTTATATAATCTAAAATTTTATGAGAAATACGATTCTTTCTGCCATAGTTCATTAATAAATTTAGACTTTCATTATCATTATATTTTCTGAGAATATTACGAGATTTACCATATATTATTTCTTTGTCTTCTTTTGATACACCTTTGCAGCTGCGATTAATTTCCTTTTTCAATAGTTTTAATTCCCAATCATTAATTATGTGTTCAGCAAGAACTTCTGATATCTGATGTTTAAAAATATATATTATATCCTCATCCCTGAAAACATCCTCAATATGTTCCCCCTCAAGACTAATAATAATATTTACTGCATTTTCATAGTTTTTATTAGTATTAATATGAAATGAATAACCCTTTTGTTTTATCCACCTGAGTCTTTTATTAAAATCTTTCAGGAAATCATAATTATTTATGGCCGTTGCTATCTGAAATTCATAAATCATTTTCGGCCTCCTAATAAAAAGATACTTTATTATATGTTAAGCTGTTTTTCATTATTCAATTTGGAGTTGATATGAAAATAATGCTGGTATAACTGTTTTCTCTTAAAAAAGTATTAAAATCCTATGGTTCCGCATAAAAACAAAAAATAATATCAAACATCAACTACCAGTAAGATGAATAATTCAGATGAAAATTATTTTATTTCTAAATATTAAAAACCCCGATATTACCGGGGTTTTAACTGTCTATTACTCTGTATCGCTTATTGATTTGTAATTTTATTCCATATTTCTTGTGGTGTTTTTCCCCCGGCATTAATAACAGGTACATCAATAACAACATCCTGCATACCCATCAAATTCTCATCACTACCAGATACTACTACTGCATCAACTTGATTATCCTTTGCTGCTTCTATATTTATTACCCGGCAACCCCGGGCAGCCAGAAAATCTTTTACTGGGGCAAGATTATCTTCAACTGCAACAATTCTGTTCATCGTATTCACCTCCAACACAAAAATCACATCATTATTATGCTTCAACTGGTAATCCTTTATCCCTGAATGAATTTAAAACCAGGTGAATAGTAGAAAAAAGCACACGTTTATAGTTGATCATGCAAAAACTTATATTAGAAAAGAAAAATATGTGACGTGCCATCTGATGACTGATAAACAATATATGGTATTATATATAATATAATATAGTTTTTGTTA
>DAOUSQ010000052.1 GCA_030627145.1 Syntrophomonadaceae bacterium
GGCTAGACCTTTCTCGGTGGGCTTCGCACCCACTATGTGTCACAACCTAGCTCGGTCGCTCCCGTCCATCATGGCTATATCACAAAGCTGCCCCTTACCAGTTTTTTGCCGGCTGGCCAGAGCCAAGAGAATAGCGATAACAGCATACAGGGTACCCCCGGCAATATCAGCTATTTGTACTCCAGACATTGCAGGTCTGCCCTTATAAGTCCCTGTAAGTTCAGTTACCCCGGCTAAAATTAAGGTAGTTTAAATCATGACCGGCAGTATCACGTAAGGGACCACTCAAACCATAACCTGTTATAGCACAGTAGATGATCCTATCATTTATCTCTTTTAATGTTTCATAGCCCAATCCCATTTTATCCATTACACCCGGTCTAAACTGGTCAACTACTACGTCGCTATCAACCAGCAGTTTTTTAAAAATGGCCTGGCCTGCTTCTTTTTTGAGATCCAGGGTTATGCTTTTTTTGTTACGATTAACAGAATAAAAAACAGCGCTTTCATCCTCGATAAGCGGAGGCAGATGCCTGCCGAGATCTCCGCCTTTCGGATCCTCTACTTTGATAACTTCTGCTCCAAAGTCTGCCAGCATCTGCGTACAAAGCGGCCCCGGAAGATATCTGGACAGATCCAGCACCTTAATCCCTTCAAGTGGTAAATTCATGTCCTTGTCCCTCCCTTCAACCTTATTATTTAATATCTGTTGTTTATTGGCTATTATATTATTTAAGGATCAATTCTTATGCCAAAAATATTAACATATATTATATAAAGTCCTCAGTTAACTATTCCCAATAATATAAATATTTGCTTCATTAAACATTAGGAATAACTTAATTCCTTAAGCTATTCCCAATATATTAATCTTAATTAAATAAATTATTTTAAATAATTATGATTTTTATAATAATTTGTAATTTTCCTACTTTACGGTAGGAAAATCCCCTCGGGGTCAACTTTATTGTAAAGCAGATCTATTTCTTCAACAGTTGGAAGTTCAGTCTCCCCTTTACAACGCGAAATATTCAGATCAAACTGGCAATTTTCTTTTACCTGTTCAACAGTAAATCCGGGATGTACTGTATCCAGGTACATTAAGCCATTTTCATCAAAACGGAAAACTGCCATATTGGTTATAACCGCTGATGGCCCACCTTTAAAAAACTTGCCATAAATTTCTTGTTTAGGAACCATTTCACCTGATGGCCACTTGGGAAGTCTCCATCCAGGTGAAGTAATATAGTCGACGTTTTCCTTAAACCGGCGTTTTTCCTGAAGCATAATAAAGACAGTCCTCTTAGCATAGGAATTAATATCCGGATTTCCGCCGCTGCCAGTAAACCTCTTTGATGGGTTTGCATAATCACCAACAACCGTTGTATTTAGATTTCCGTATTGGTCAATTTCTGCTCCACCAAGAAATGCCAGGTCTACATAGCCACAGTGCAACTGCCCGTAAAAGGTTTCGGTTAAACCTGCTGCTATGGAAGCCTGATAAGCACAACGGGAATCACCCACAGATGTGGGAAGATCTATCGGCCTGCCGTCAATACTTCCAGCTTCATAAATACATACTGCATTAGGAGCTCCGGAAAGCTGAGCCAGCATTATTGCCAGCATAGGAAGACCGGTACCAGCGAAAACAATGTCACCATCGTTAACCTCTCTGGCAGCCGCAACTGCAAGTAAGTCAATGGGTTTATAATCATTAGTATAATTTTTTGCAGTCATTATCTCATCCCCCTTTTCACTGAAGTTGAATAACCAAGTGTAGAATTGGCCCTTAGTTCCTGCAGCCTATTAATTCCTAATTTATCCAGATATTCTTCATGGCTGGATACCCCAAATATCCACTCTTGGGCCCATTTATCAAAGCTATCCTGATTCTTTGATGCTTGATAAAACTCCCTGATAAAGTCAGCATCAACATCATAGAAGAACTGAGACCCAGTTGGATGTGCACCCCATGGACATTCAACCACATAATCGATAGCATATCCAGCCGCTATATTTTTCTCGGGCTCCTGCCTGAGATAACTATCAGGAACAACTTCCTCAGCTATTACAATTACCTTGTCAGCTGCTTTTATAGCCTCTGCGTCAACATAACTCTGAGAAAATACCCGTACGGTTCCCTCGTCACCAATCTGTGAAGCATATATAAGGGCCCAATCCGGATTGGCTGCAGGCATTAATAATAATTCTCCCCTGTCATACAAAGTATCCTTTACAACTTCGTATTTCTTCAATGGAATCTTGGGATTAGATCCATCCCGTAAGCCTGCCTTTCCCAGCATGTCAAATTTGGGATTTAAAATATCAGTCCCCATTGATAATGCAGTTGGGAAAAAAGGTAACCCATATGCTCCTGCTAAGAGACGAGCAACAACATGAGCATGGCTGTAGTCTTCAACAATCATCGTACCTTCAACCTGTCCCCGTGCTACCCCTTCGCCAAGTTTTCCATAGAGTTCATGTCCTACCCAGCATGATTCCCATATTTTTATAGCTCCTGCTCCCGCCAGTACTTCTGTATGAGTCCCTCCATTTACCTCAAAAAGGTGAAAGTCTTTTTTTCCCTGGCGAACCAGTTCATAAATCAAAGCCATAGGACGACGCCAGATAGTAAAACCACTAAAACTCAAAAAATCTCCATCGTTTATTAAACCAGCAGCCTCTTGAAGTGTAATTTTTTTAGGTACTCCCATAATATGCCTCCTCCTTATTATTTTTTCCCCCGGACTTCAAATAACTCCCCTTCCATTTATGAATTAATATTTATTACAACCCCTGGGGATTAGAGAAAAAATCCCCAGGGGTTGCAAATCTTTTTACCACTTACCGATAACTTCTCTACCAATTATCATCCTTTGAATCTGATTTGACCCTTCATAAATCTGGGTAATCTTAACATCTCTCATCATACGTTCTACCGGGAATTCTTTACAATAACCATAGCCACCCATTAACTGTACACAGTTAGTACATACCTCCATACCAGTATCAGTGGCAAACCTCTTGGCCATAGAAGCTTCTTTGTTGTGAGGCAGACCATTGTCTTTCAACCAGGCAGCCCGGTAAATTAAGAGCTGTGCTGCATCAAGGCTAGCAGCCATATCAGCTACCATAAACTGAACACCCTGCAGAGCAGCCAGTGGTTTACCAAACTGTTTCCTCTCTTTAATATACTGGACCGTATAATCCAGGGCACCTTCACCAATACCCAGACCCTGGGCACCAATGGTTATACGGCCGCCGGCCAACAGGCCCATGGCAACCTTGAAGCCATCATTTATTTCTCCCAGTACATTTTCTTTGGGAACTTTACAATCTTCGAAGTACAGTTCACAGGTTGGCGACCCATTCATACCCATCTTTTGTACCGGTTTGCTTATGGTAAAACCGGGAGTACCTTTTTCAATAACAAGACAGGTAATACCTCTACCATTTGGTTGAGTTGGATCACTCTTGACAAAAGTACAATAAGTAGTAGCAACACCACCATTGGTAATGAATATCTTACTGCCATTGAGTAAGAAATAATCACCCTTGTCCTCCGCCTTGCACTTGAGGGAGGCAGCATCAGAACCCGCATTCGGCTCTGTTAAAGCATAGGCTCCTACAATTTCTCCTGTTGCCAGGGCTTTTAAGTATTTTTCTTTTATCCGTTGACTACCATACAGGTAGGTACTCATACACCCCAGACCAGTATGGACACTCATGATAACCGCAGTAGATGCACAGCATTTCGCCAGTTCTTCTACAAACATTGCAAAGTCAAGGTAACTTGCTCCAGCTCCACCCCATTCTTCGGGGATAGGCAGGCCAGTTAACCCCAGATCAGCCATTTTCTTAAATGTGCCCATTGGAAACTCATGGGTCTCATCTATTTGAGCCGCTAAGGGCTCAACTTCATTTTTGGCAAATTTCCTGAACATGTCCCGCATCATTAATGATTCTTCACTTAATCCAAAATCCATTAAGAACTCAACTCCTCTTGTTCTTATTTTCCTGTGAAATTGGGCTTCCTTTTTTCTACAAAGGCTTTCATGCCTTCCTTCTGTTCCTCGGTTGCAAAACAGAGACCAAATATATCCGCTTCTACGGTTAATCCACGATCTATGTCAGTCTGTATTCCTTCATATACTGCTTTTTTACAAAACCTCACGGAAATCTGCCCTTTTGAAGAAATCTTTTTAGCTATTTTCATAACATAATCCATTAATTCATCGGCAGGAACTACATGGTTAACCAGACCAATCCTTAAAGCTTCATTTGCGTCAATAACATCACCTGTATATAGCAGTTCATTGGCCATACCGGTTCCTACAATACGAGGTAAACGCTGTGTACCCCCAAAACCCGGGGTAACCCCCAGGCCTACTTCAGGTTGACCAAACTTACCCTTCTCTGAACTAATACGGAAGTCGCAGGACATAGCCAGTTCACAACCTCCACCCAGGCAAAAGCCATTAATAGCGGCTATTACTGGCTTCTCCATGGATTCTATGAGACGAAACACTCCGCTGCCCAACTGACCAAATTCACGACCTTGAAGGGCATTCATTTCTAACATAAAAGTAATATCAGCTCCGGCCACAAAGGATTTGTCTCCTGAACCGGTTATAACAAGTACATCAACATCGTTATCGTCTCGGACATTTTCAACTGCAGCCTTTATATCCAGTAAGGTATCTTTATTTAGAGCATTCAAAGCCTTGGGACGATTTATTGTTAATAATCCAATTCTATCTTTTTTTTCTAAAATTACGTTGGCAAATTCCACCGGGTTCCCCCCTTTCTTTAACATCATATGATTATCTTCTATTTGCTATAGTCAAATATTCCCTTACCGGTCTTTCTACCTAGCCAGCCGGCCTGTACGTACTGTTTTAACAGAGGGGATGGACGGTATTTGGGATCTCCGTAACCTTCATACATAACATTCAGGATTGAAAGTACTGTATCCAGTCCAATCAGGTCAGCTAAAGCACAGGGCCCCATAGGATGGTTCATGCCCAGTTTCATGATATTATCAATGTTTTCAGCCGGAGCAACTCCTTCATATAATTCCCATAATGCTTCGTTTATCATTACCTGCAGGACACGGTTGGATATAAAGCCTGGAACGTCTTTACACCATACCGGCACTTTCCCCATTTTTATGGAAGCATCTTCAACAATCTGATAGACTTCATCTGTTGTTGCTAATCCCCTGATAACTTCAACCAGTTTCATGACCGGTACAGGATTCATGAAATGCATACCGATTACCTTGTCAGGACGATTGGTAACAGCTGCAATCTGTGTAATAGGTAGTGATGAAGTATTACTTGCCAAAATTGCGTGAGGGGGAGCAATCTTATCAAGTTCTTGGAACACTTTCTTCTTGATCTCAAAGTTCTCTACTATAGCTTCAATAATAAGGTCACAATCGGCAGCATCTTCCAGATTTACCGAAGGTTTAATGCGACCAAGTATTTCAGCTTTTTTATCCTCAGTCATTTTACCTTTGGAAACATTGCGCGATAAGTTTTTATCCATTACCGCAATGCCTTTATTAACCAGGTCCATATTTATATCATACTGAACGGTCTCCCAACCGGTCTGTGCTGATACCTGAGCTATTCCGGCACCCATCTGACCGGCTCCAATTACCATGACTTTCTTTATTTCCACGAAACTTCGCCTCCTTTATATCTTTTAATCAGGTGCATAAAAGTTTTATATTTTAGGGCTCAACCTTAATCAGCATTGAATCGCCCTGAGCATGACCGGCGCAGATTCCACATACACCATATCCACCACCACGACGTTTAAGCTCATAGGCTGTTGTCATGAGGATCCTGGCTCCAGTTGCACCAATGGGATGACCATAAGCAATGGCACTTCCGTTTACATTAACTTTTTCAAACATTTCCTCTTTGCTCATTCCCAGAATACTACGGGCACTGACCAGAACAACGGCTGCAAAGGCTTCATTGATTTCAACAATCTCTACATCTTTGTAGGTCATATTGTTCTGTTCCAAAACCTTCTTTATAGAAAGTCCGGGTACTGTTGCAATATCTTTGGTCTCCTGTGAAACCTCGGCATAATCTATGAGAGTAAATAAAGGTTTTAATCCCAGTTCATCAGCTTTTTCTCTGCTCATCAGCATACAGACATCTCCCCCATCGTTGACTGCAGGAGCATTTCCGGCCGTTACGCTTCCCGGTTTACCCGTCACAGCACTTACGTGACCGAAAACCGGTGGCAGTTTGGCCAGACCTTCCATGGTTGTCTGTGGTCTCGGTCCTTCATCCTCTCTCATAACCTCAACCTTTTTGCCCTTGTGTATTTCAACTGGGAATATTTCTTCGTCAAATTTATTGGCTTTCATGGCTTCTACTGCACGCATTTGACTGGTATAGCCCCATTCGTCATTATCTTCACGGGTATATCCAAATTCATCAGATGTTTCAGAACCATGTATGGCCATGTGGCGGTTATAGAAAGCATCCCACAGCCCGTCATAAACCATCAGGTCAACGCAGTCCGCGTTCAGCAGCCCCATACGTTTACCATATCTCAAATCAGGGAGAGCATAAGGACAATTACTCATACTCTCCTGGCCGCCTGCTATACAGATTTCAGCCCTTTCCGTCTGGATCATCTGGGCTGCTAAGTCTACGGTTTTAATACCTGAGGAACATACTTTATTAAGTGTAATAGAAGGAACATATGCGGGAAGTCCTGCCAGTATCGTTGCCTGGCGGCTGGGTACCTGACCGCATCCTGCAGGTACCACCTGTCCCATAAAGACGTAATCAATATCTGTAGGTTTTACCTTGTCTTCAACCCGTCTCATGACTTCCTGAATTGCCAGGGCACCGAGCTGTGCTGCATCATATTCTTTTAACATTCCACCGGAACGACCGTAAGGGGTCCGGCAGGCTGCTACACAAACTACTTCTCTAAATTTCTTATATTTATTACCTATTTTCCTCCCCATGGTGGAATAATCCGGTTTTCTTTCACCAAACCCCGTAACGGGTATTTTAGCAGGATAATCAGACCTCTTCATATTCATTTTTTGTACAAATTCGGACATGTTATTTCCTCCTTTTTTTTTAAA